>DATLNC010000159.1:0-15325 GCA_035536935.1 Thermoanaerobaculia bacterium | reverse complement strand
GCCACCTGACCCAGCACCACGCGCGCCTTCGCCACCCGCGGACCGTCCATCTCCAGCGCCACCGCCGCGGTGGCGAGCGACCAGTCCAGGGTCTCGCGCTGCCGCACTTCGTAGCTCGCGAGCTTCCGCCCCGCGACCGGCGCCACCGTGATCGAGGTCACGATCTCGCCGGGGCCGAGGTCGTGCTCGCGCTCCCCCGGAGCCCGGGGCACGCGAAAGAAGCTCTCCAGGTCCACCTTGCGCTCCCCCTTCGGGCCGGCGATCGTCACCTGGGTGCCGAGGGCCACGAGCAGCGGCGCGATCGTCGAGGGCGAGACAAAGGCGGCCGGCCCTTCGCTGCCAAAGATGGAATGGTACCGGTTGTCGCCCTCGATCACCATGGATTTGCCGTTCAGCATGGGGAGAAGGCCGAAGCCATTGCGGAAATACCAGCAGCGCGGCCTCTGGCAGAGATTGCCCCCTACCGTGGCGACGTTGCGGATCTGGGGGCCGGCCACGCGCCCGGCTGCATCGGCGAGCGCCCCATAGTCGAAGCGCAGGGCGGGATCCGCGGACAGCTCGTCGATCGTGACGAGCGCGCCGATCTTCAAACCGGCCCCGGGGTCGAGCCGGATGCCGCGAAGATCGCGCAAGTCACGGATATCCTTGAGGTTGACCAGGCGGCTGGGGGTCTCGATGTCATCCTTCATCAGGGCCAGGAGATCGCTTCCGCCGGCCAGGGGGACGCTCCCGGGGGAGGCGAGCAGGCTCACGGCCTGCCCGAGCATCGTCGGGCTCGCGTACTCAAACGGGCGCATCGGGCTTCTTCCCGCTTTCGATCGCGTCCAGCACCCGCTGCGGAGTGAGCGGCAGGAAGGGGACGCGGACGCCGACGGCGTTGGCCACGGCGTTGGCGATAGCCGCTCCGGGGGAAATCACCGGCGGCTCGCCCAGGCCGATGACCCCGCGCTCGTCGTAGCCCGGGCCGGTCATCATGTGGACCACCAGCTTGCCGATATCGCCGATGCCCGCCAGCCGGTAGGACTCGAAGTCCACGTTGAGCATCCGCCCGGTCAACGGGTCGATCACCTTCTCCTCGTACAGGGCATAGGAGATGCCCATGATGAGCGCGCCGTAGACCTGGCTCTCGGCCGTCTTCAAGTCGATGACGAGGCCGCAGTCCTGGACCGCGACCATCTTCTCGATCTTGACCACTCCGGTCTCCACGTCCACCGTGACCTCGGCCATCTGGACGCCGCCGGCGCCGCTGCCGGTCAGCTCCGGCTCCCCCTGGGCTCCGGGATTGGCGCCGGCAGCCGTCAGGGAATTGGTGCCGAGCACCTGCCGCCACGTCAGCGAGCGGCCGGGCTCGCCCTGGATGCGGATCCTGCCGTCCACGGCTTCGAGCTTGTCGGGCGTGGTGCCGAGGGCCGGCGCGGCTTTTTCGAAAGCCTGCCCCAGGATGTTCATCGCGGCGCGGCGGGTGGAAGAGCTGACGCCGCCCACGGTCGTGCTGCCGCCCGAGCCATCCGAGGCGGGATAGCGGCTGTCGCCCAGCCGGACCGTCACCGCCTCCAGGGGCAGGCCGAGGCTCTCGGCCGCGACGATGGCGATCACGGTGCGGGTGCCGGTGCCGAGATCCTGGCTGGAGATCTTGGCCTCGGCCGTGCCGTCGGGGTGCATGGTGACCTGGCAGTTGCTCCGGTGGCCACGGCCTCCCCAGGTGTGGAGCGACAGACCGAGGCCGCGCTTGACCGGCCCCTTGCCGCCCTCTCCTCTGGGCCGCCAGCGCTCGCGCCAGCCCATGAGACGGTCGGCGATCTCCAGCTCCTCGACGTAGACCTTGGAGAGATTGCCGAGAATCCCTTGATTCTTCATGACCAGGTCGAGCGGGCTCATGCGCAGCCCGGCTGCCAGGTCTTCCAGGGCCGACAGGGTCAGGTAGCAGGCCTGAGGATGGTTGGGCGCGCGCCAGGCGCGGGAGCTGGCCGTGTTCGTCGGCACCGAGACGTGCTGATGCCGCCGGTTGGGGATCTGGAAGACGTACGGGAGCGGCGGGTTGCCCGAGCCGCCCAGGCCGCCCGAGCCCCAGGATTTCGATCGCCAGGCGGTGAGCGTACCGTCAGCCGCGGCGCCCACCTCGATTTCGGCGAAAGCCGAGGGACGGTCTCCCGCGACCGTCAGCTCGGCATCGCGCTCCAGCATGAGCTTGACCGGCGCGCCGGTCTTGCGGGCCAGCTCGGCGCAGACGATCCCCCAGCGGTCGACGCTGAACTTGCTGCCGAAGCCGCCGCCCATGTACTCGGTGATGACCCGCACGTTCGCGGCCGGGATCTTGAGCCCCTCCGCGAACTGGGCAGCTACCGCGGATACCGCCTGGGTCGAGCACCAGGCCGTGAGCTGGTCGCCGTCCCATTTGCAGATCTGGCCGTGAGCCTCCAGGCAGTTGTGGGCGATCACCGGCATGCCGTAGGTGGCCTTGATCTTCTTCGGAGCCGAGCCCATGGAGCCGTCGGGATCGCCGACGATCTCCTCTTCGCCGGGCCTGGCCTGGGGAGCGTCGGCCAGGTTCGCCTCGGAGACGAAATGGGGCAGCACTTCGTACTCGACCTTGACGGCGCGCACGGCGTCCCCCGCGATCTGTTCGCTGACGGCGGCGATGGCCACGATCTCGTCGAGCGCCCATTGGACCTCGGCCCCCACTCCCTGGACGAGGTGGATGGCCTTGACGCCGGGCATGGCCTGGGCGGCCGAGGTGTCGAGGCGGGTGATGCGGGCATGGGCGTGCGGGCAGCGCACGAAGCGCGCGTAGAGCATGCCGGGGAAGCGCAGGTCGTAGGTGTACCTGGCAGCGCCGGTGGTCTTCGCCGGGCCGTCGAGGCGCGGGATGCGCTGGCCGATGAGGCGGGGCTGCCTGGGCCAGGAGACGTCAACCATCCGCCGGCTCCCCCTCGTTCTCCTTTTTCCTTCTCCGCCGCGGCTCTTCCTCCTCAACATCGGTAGTCTCGAGCACCGCCTTGCGTATTCCGGCGTAAGTGCCGCAGCGGCAGAAATTGCCGGAGAGCCCCTGGTGGACCTCGCCGAGGTTCGGGTGGGGGTTCTGATCGAGCAGGGCCTTGGCGGCCATGACGAAGCCGGGAGTGCAGAAGCCGCACTGCTGAGCGTCGTGCTCGACGAACGCGGCCTGGAGCGGATGGAGCTTGGCGGCCCGGCCGAGCCCTTCGACGGTCAGGATGGGCCGGCCCTGGGCCTCGATGGCGAGCACGGAGCAGGCGTAGACGGCCTTGCCGTCGAGGAGGACGGTGCAGGAGCCGCAGGTGCCGCGGTCGCAGACCTTCTTGGCGCCGGTGAGGTCGAGGTGGTCGCGCAGGGCGTCGAGCAGGGTGACCCGGGGCTCGAGAGTGGCCTGGCGCGTGTCGCCGTTGATCTGGAAGGTCATCGGAAGGGCGCCGGGCCCGACGATCCCGGCGCCGGCCCGGGTTTTCGGCGCCGCTTCCAGCTCGGCAATCGCCGCGGTGCCCAGAATGCCCGTGCCCAAGGCCCCGGCGGCTGCGCTGCCGCGCAGGAAATCGCGCCGGGAAAGGCCGCCGGGCTTGTTCTTCGCCATTTGGTCCTTTCCCGGTCTGCCTACTACCCTACCAGCCGCACTTCTGACCCTTGTTCTGCTGGTCGAGCCAGGTCTTCAAGGGCGCGAAGTAGTCGATGATCGCCGTGGCATCCATGCGGTCCTGGCCGGTGACGACCTTGAGGGCCTCGGGCCAGGGGCGGCTCTGCCCCATGGCGAGCATGGTGCGCAGGCGCTTGCCCGCCTCGGCGTTGCCGTAGATCGAGCAACGGTGCAGGGGTCCCTTGTTCCCCGCCGCCTGGCAGAGGCCGCGGTGGAGCTGGTACTGCAGGATGGCGGCGAGGAAGTAGCGCGTGTACGGGGTGTTGCCCGGCACGTGGTACTTCGCGCCCGCGTCGAAATCCTTCTCGCTGCGCGCCACCGGCGCCATCACGCCCTGGTACTTCTCGCGCAGCTCCCACCAGCCCTTGTTGTACTCGTCCGGACCGTACTCTCCCGAAAACACCTTCCAGCGCCATTGGTCAACGAGCAGGCCGAACGGGAGGAAAGCCACCTTCTCCAGAGCCGCTTTCATCAGCAGCCCCATGTCCTTGGACGTGTCGGGCACCTGCTCGATCATCCCGATCTGCTTCAGGTACTCGGGCGTGATCGACAGCGCGATCGTGTCGCCGACGGCCTCGTGGAAGCCGTCGTTGGCGCTGTCCTGGTAGAGGAACGGCTGCTGGTTGTAGGCGCGCTGGTAGAAGTTGTGGCCGAGCTCGTGGTGGATGGTCGAGAAGTCCTCGGACTCCGGCTCGATGCACATCTTGAGGCGCAGGTCGTCCTTGTAATCGATGCTCCAGGCGCTGGCATGGCAGACCACGTCCCGGTCGCGCGGCTTGGTGAACAGCGAGCGCTCCCAGAAGGTCGCGGGCAGCGCCTCGAAGCCGAGCGAGGTGAAGAAGCGCTCGCCGAAGCGGACCATCTCCTGGGCGTCGGGCTTGCGCTCCTTGAGGATCTTCGTGAGGTCGTAGCCGGGATCGGCCTGCGGCGGAGCGACGAGCGGATAGATGTTGTCCCAGCTCTGCGCCCACATGTTGCCCAGCAGGTGGGCCGGAATCGGCTTGCCCGGCGGCACGATCTGGTCGCCATACTCCTTGTTCAGGCGCGCCCGCACGTAGCAGTGCAGCGAGTCATAGAGCGGCTTGACCTGCCCCCAGAGGCGGTCGAGCTCAGCCGCGAACGCGTCCGGGTCCATGTCGTACTTGGAGCGCCAGAGCGCTCCGGTGTCCTTGTAGCCGAGCTCCCTGGCGCCCTCGTTGGCGATCTCGACCAGGCGCTGGTACTCGTCGCGCATCGGCGGCGCGACGCTGTGCCAGCCGAGCCAGGCGTCGAGCTGCACCTTGGGGTCGCGGTTCTCGGCGAGGATGTTCTCCAGCTCCGTGAGGTCCTTGCAGTCGTCTCCCTTGGCGCCCTGGGGGCAATACTTGCCGGAGCCGTACTGGCTCTCCAGCGAAGCGGCCAGGCGGGTGAGCTCGCCGGTCTTCTCGGGATCGGACGGCGCCGCCAGGGTCAGGCCCCGCTTGAGCAGGTCGATCTGGCGCCGCAGGTCCTCGGGCAGCTTCACGTCGTTGAACTGCGTGGCCCGCTGGGCGTACTCCACGGCCGCGGTGAGCAGCACCTCGTTGCGCTTGGCGGCGAGCATCTCGGTGTCGTAGTTGATGTAGGTGGACTGCACCCACTGGGCGCTTCCGGCCTCGATGCCGAGGTCGAGGAGGCGGGCGCTGGCCTCTTCGACGAGCTTGCGCGCATCGGCCTCGGTGACTCCCTGGGTCGTCCTCGGGGTCCCCTGGGTCCCCTGGGCAAAGGAGGGGGCGCCGGCCAGGATCAGAAAGGTGCAAAACCAGAATTTCATACGATTCCTCCGCAAGTTGCGATGAACGGGCGGCTCGCCGCCCGACCGGGAAGTATACCTGTCAGTCCGCCGTCAGTCGGCGAGAACCTCCGCCATGCGCCGCAGCCCCTCTTCGAGGGTCGCGCGCGAGCAGGCGAAGGAGATGCGGATGTGGTCGTCCGCGCCGAAAGCGGCGCCGGGCACGACCGCCACGTTGGCTTTTTCCAGCAGGAGCTCGGTGAACGCGACGGATCCCTCGCATCCGGGCCGGAAGGCGTCCGCCACCCTGGGGAAGGCGTAGAAGGCGCCGTCCGGCGGCCGGCAGTCGAAGCCGGGGAGCTGGTTGAGGCGCGGGATCAGGAAGTCGCGGCGGGCCTGGTACTCGGCGATCATCTCGCGCACGGCGGGCTCGGCGCTGCGCAGCGCTTCCAGGGCGCCCACCATGGCGAAGGAGGTCGGGTTCGAGGTGGCGTGGCTCTGGATCGTCTCGACCGCCTTGACCACCGGCGCCGGCCCGAGCAGGTAGCCGATGCGCCAGCCGGTCATGGCGTAGGTCTTCGAGAACGAGCCCACCAGCACGACGGTGTCCGGGAACTCGGCCGCGAGCGCCGCGGCGCTCGCATGACAGACGCCGTCGTAGACGAAGCGGTCGTAGGTCTCGTCCGAGATGACCAGCAGGCCGCGCTCGGCGGCCGTCTCGACGATGCGCCGCAGGTCCTCCGCCGGGACCACTCCGCCCGTGGGGTTGCAGGGGGAGTTGAGGAGGATGGCGCGGGTGCGGTCGGTGACCGCCTCCAGGATCGCGTCCGCGTGGATGCGGAAGCCGTCGCCCCCTTTGGTGGGGATCTCGACCGGCCGCGCCCCGGCGAAGCGGATCTGCTCCGGCAGGCTGACCCAGGCGGGCGAGGGGAGGATCACCTCCTGCCCTTCCTCGAACACGGCCAGGGCGAGCTCGAAGAGCGCGGCCTTGCCGCCCACGGTGATGACGGATTGCGAGGCGCTCCAGGGCGAGCCGTAGCGGGCCTGGTAGTTCTCGGCCACCGCCATGCGCAGCTCGGGGGTGCCGCTCCCCTGGGTGTAGCGGGTGAAGCCCGCATGGAGAGCGCGGCAGGTGGCGTCTACCGCCGCGGGAGGGGAGTCGAAGTCGGGCTCGCCGGCGCCGAAGTCGACGACCGGGACCCCGCGCGCCTTCAGCTCCAGAGCACGCCTGGAGACCTTCAGGGTGGCGGATTCACCGATGCAGGAAACTCGCGAGGAGAGCTTCACGGGCAGGGATCGTATCAGAGAGGGGGGCGGAGGAAGAGGCGGCACGGACGATCACGGACGATCACAGACGGACACGGCCCCCAGGACTGTCCGTGCTGGTCCGTGTCCGTCCGTGCTCGTCCGTGTTACCGGCTCACCTCGACCAGCTGCCCCAGACGGAGCAGAGGGCCGCGCCGTCCAGCGGGTTGAGCGACCGGTGAATGCCGGAGTAGACCGGGTTCATCACCGCTTCCAGCGGCGCGCCGATATGTCCGATGCCCAGCGAATGCCCGAGCTCGTGCACGGCCACCGACTCCAGGTCGATGCCGCCGTTGCCGAGCGTCCAGGCGAAGCCCTGGTTGTAGTAGATCTCGTTGGCCGCCGTGTCTAAATAGCCGTCCCTGTTCACGTCCGTGGGCTTGCCGTCGGCGCCGATGTAGATGAACGTGACGGAGAAGGCCAGCACCGTCTCGCCGCTGCCGGCGCCGTTGACCTCGTCGAAGAAGGACGGCGGCATCCAGCCGGCATGCACGATGTCGGCAGCGCGGTAGTCGCCGAAGCCGCCGTAGCCCAGGATGCCGTCGAAGATGTCGGGATCCGCCCCTGTATCGGGCCGCTTGGCCGTGGCGACCTTGGCCGAGAAGCAGGGCGTGCCGGTCCAGCTCTTCATGGCGCGGTCGATGGCGGCCTCGGCCGCCGCGGCGTCGAGGCCGCTGCCGGCCAGGCCGGCCTGATGGACGAGGTAGGTCAGGTTGGAGCCGTCGGCGCGGCGGCGAGCGTCGCCCGAGACCCAGCGGAACGGCTGGCGGTGCAGCCGGGTGCTGGAGCGGCCTTCTCCGAGGGTGAGGACCTCGATCTGCTCGACCTGAATGTCCATCCACAGAGCCTTGAGGCCCCCGTTGTACTCATGCATGGTTTCGATCGTGTACAGGTCGCCCTCCTGGGCGCGGAGCGCGGAGGGTGCGAGGAGCACGGCGGCGACAGCCACGGCTCCGAGGCTGAGCACTTTCTTCCTGTCCATCTTCCCATCTCTCCTTTCAAGTCCCGACATCCATCATCAGATCAAAAGGCCCGAAGGCCCACCCATATATGAGTGCAGCGAGAACGGGAAAAGAAGACTTCGCCGTTCCGCGGCCGCTCCAAAAAAACAGCATGCTATCCTGACATCGTAGCCGGTTCTCCCCTGTTTTTCGACAGCAGGAGCCCCGCACGAGGAAACGAGATGACGACAGATCCCTTCCCCCGCGTCCGACCTTCCCGCCTCACGGCAACCCTCTCTGTCGTGGCCCTCGTCTTCATATTTGCAAACTCCGCGCCTGCGCAACTCCGGCAGGAAAAGGCCGAGGTCGGCCTGCTCGCGGACCGCACAGCCTACGAGCCGGGCGAGAACGTCCGAGTCGCCGCCAAGGTCACCGTCGAAGAGGGATGGCACGTCAACAGTAACACACCCACCTTCGACTACCTCATCCCCACGAAGCTCGACCTGGAGCTGCCCACCGGCTGGCCCGAGGAGACCCTCCGCTACCCGAAGCACAAGATGCAGACGTTCGCCTTCGCGGACCAGCCGCTGGCGGTCTACGACGGAGAGTTCGTGATCCTGGCCGAGGTCAAGGTCCCGGCCGATGCACAGAAGGGGCCGGTGGAGGTGCGCGGGGCGCTGCGCTACCAGGCCTGCAACGATTCGCAGTGCCTGCCTCCCGTCACCACCGGCGCCACGGTCACGCTGACCGTCGGCCCCGGCGGCACGCCCATCGCGAGCGATCTGTTCATGGGCACGGCCGCTCCGTCCGCCCCTTCCGAGGATGTTCCGGGGCGGGGTCTCGCGGTCATGCTGCTCCTCGCCCTCGTGGGCGGGCTGATCCTGAACGCGATGCCGTGCGTGCTCCCGGTGCTCTCGCTCAAGGTGTTCGGCCTGATGCGCAGCGCGGGGCACGGCCGTTCGGAGGTGGTGCGCGGCGCGCTGGCCACGGCCGCGGGCATCCTGGCGTCGTTCCTGGCCCTGGCCGTCGCGGCCATCGGGGCCAAAGCTGCGGGCGCGGCCGTGGGCTGGGGCATCCAGTTCCAGCGGCCCGGCTTCGTGGCATTCCTGGCCGTGGTAGTGGTCCTCTTCTGCCTGAACCTGTGGGGACTGTTCGAGATCCCGCTGCCGCAGCGGCTGGCCCGGCTCGGCGGCTCCGGCCCGCGCGAGGGGCTCGCCGGCCATTTCGCCTCCGGCCTGTTCGCCACGCTGATGGCAACGCCGTGCTCGGCGCCGTTCCTGGGCACCGCGGTCGGCTTCGCCCTGGGGCAAGAGGCGCCGTCGATCCTGGCCATCTTCGCGGCGGTGGGGCTCGGCATGGCCCTCCCCTACCTGCTGCTGGCCGCGGCGCCGGGCGCGGCGCGGCTGCTCCCCCGGCCGGGCGCCTGGATGGACACCCTGCGCGGCATCATGGGCTTCCTGCTCGCGGCCGCGGCGGTCTGGCTCTTCTACGTGCTGTCGAGCCAGATCTCGCTGGAGCGGCTGGCGGCGGTCCAGCTCGGATTGCTGTCCATGGCGCTCTTCCTCTGGCTGCGCCACCGGCAGATGCTCTCCGGCAGTCCCAGGACCGGAGGACGCTGGCTCGCCGAGGCCGGGATGATCACCGCCGTGGCGCTGACGGTCGGGATCGCCGCTGTCTCCCCCGCCGTCGGATCGAACGCTCTCGCGGCGGAAGCCGCGCCGGGCCTCATCGAGTGGCAGCCCTGGGACCGCACCCGCGCCGAGTCGCTGGCCTCCGAGGGTCAACTGGTCTTCGTGGACGTGACGGCCGACTGGTGCTTCACCTGCAAGGTCAACGAGCGGCTGGTGCTGGAGACGCCGGAGATCGCGGGGGCCTTCGCGGAGCACGGCGTCGTCCCGATGAAGGCGGATTGGACGAACCGCAACGACGAGATCGGCAAGTTTCTGGCCGAGCACGGCCGCTACGGCATCCCGTTCTACCTGCTCTACCGTCCGGGACAGGAGCCGCGGGTGTTCAGCGAGCTGCTGACCAAGGAAGGCTTGCAGGAAGCGGTGCGGGTGGCTGCGTCCGTGGCGCAGCGTTAGGACCGCTTCTTCTTCACCTCTTCCCGCAGCGAGCGGACCTTCTCCAGCCTCTCCTTCAGCTTGGCCTCGAAGCCCTTCCCTTGGGGCTCGTAGAAACGCGTGCCCTGGAGCGAATCGGGCAGGCAGTCGAGCCCGCCGGTCCCCTCTTCCGTGTCGTGGGCATAGACGTAGCCCTTGCCGTAGCCCAGCCCCTTCATGAGCGCGGTCGGCGCGTTGCGGATCGACTTCGGGACCGGATCGGCCGGCCGCTCCTCGACCGTGCGGCGGGCGAGGCCGTAGGCTGCGTAGACCGCGTTGCTCTTGGGCGCGAGCGCGAGATAGAGCGCGGCCTCGGCCAGGGCGAGCTCGCCCTCGGGGGAGCCGAGGCGCTGATAGGCGTCCCAGGCCGCCAGGGTGAGCGGCAGGGCCTGGGGATCGGCCAGACCGATGTCCTCGCTGGCGAAGCGGACCATGCGCCGGGCGAGGTAGCGCGGGTCCTCGCCGGCCGCGAGCATGCGGGTGAGCCAGTAAAGGGCGGCGTCCGCGTCGCTGTCGCGCAGCGACTTGTGCAGGGCGGAGATCAGGTTGAAATGCTCCTCGCCGGACTTGTCGTAGAGCAGCACCTTGCGCTGGGCCAGCCGCTGGATCGACAAGGCATCGAGGAGCTTCTCGTCCGAGGACATCGCATCCGCCACCGCCAGCTCCAGGAGGTTGAGCGCCCGCCGGGCGTCGCCCGAGCCGAGACTCGCCAGGGATGCGAGCGCCTCGCCGTCCGCCTCGACCCCTGAATCCCCGAGGCCGCGCTCGGGATCCTTGAGCGCCCGCCGCATCAGCTCGATCAGCTCGTCGGCCGAGAGCGCTTCGAGGACGACCACCCGGCAGCGCGAGAGGAGCGCGGCGTTGAGCTCGAACGACGGGTTCTCCGTGGTGGCCCCAACGAGCACCACGTCGCCGCGCTCGACATAGGGGAGAAAGGCATCCTGCTGCGCCCGGTTGAAGCGGTGGATTTCGTCGACGAACAGGAGGGTGCGGCGCCCCTGCGCCTTGCGCAGCCGCACCGCCTCGGCCATCACCTCCTTGACCTCCTTGATCCCCGAGGTCACAGCCGAAAAGGGCACGAAATGCGCAGACGTTTCGGTAGCGATGAGCCGCGCCAGCGTGGTTTTTCCCGATCCCGGAGGCCCCCAGAAGATCAGCGAGGGGACCCGGTCCGCCTGGATGGCCCGCCGCAGGAAGCCCTCCTCCCCCACGACCTCTTCATGGCCGATCAGCTCGGCGAGAGTCTGGGGGCGCATGCGCTCGGCCAGGGGGGAAGGAGCGCCGGAGGCATCGGCATCCTCCCGGCTGGGGGCGCCGGAAGCGGGTTCCTGGTCGTCGAAAAGGGTGCGGGGCATGTGTGGAACGGTACTCCAGTTCTTCTCAGGACACCACGGATCTCAAGCGCTCCCGCTGTTCCGGATCGAGCCGCTCGAGTGCCTTCTGCACGGACTTCGCGGCCGTGCCACGGCGCTGCAGGGCTTCCCACGCGATGGGCAGGTCACCCGGCCGGTCTGCAAGGAGCAGGTCCAGGAGATCCCCGGACTGGCGCAGGTCCTTCGCGGCCTTGGCCTGCTCGGAGACCGGCCGCCGGCGAGAGATCCAAAGCTTGTGAAACGCGAACCGGGCCGGGTGCGGGACGTTGACCAGAATCCCCGGGCCCGCAACGACCACCGCCTGCACCGAGTCCTCGATGAGGTAGTCGAGCAGGCGCAGGGGATGGGCGGAGACGCCGAGCGACGGCAGGAACACCGGCTTCGACGACTCCGGGCCGGACAGCGGCGTCAGAAAGTCGACGCGCAGCTCGCGCCCACGGATCTTGAACGAGGTGCTCGGGTGACTGTGGTCGAGCGAAGGGACAGGGAAGAAACCGAGACCCGCTCCGGTCAGCGACCGCTCGACGTCCACCGGGCCGGTCTCCTGCGACAGCGCGATGCCGATCGCGCGGTCCTGGGCAAGATCGACATCCTGGGTACGGAGCGACTGGCCGTCGAAGCGGACTCCGAGGAGGTTCCCGTAGACACGGAAGGCTTGAGTGCCGACGAGCACCCCGCCCATCCGGAAGACCCCCGAGTCAGCCAGGAGCAGGAGCACCTTGCCGATCGCCGCGCTCTCCGTCGCCGCTCCCCCGGCGGCGAGCATGCTCGTCAGCCGAGCCCGTTGGGCCTCGTCTACGGCGGAGCGCTCCCGGGCCTGACGGACTTCGTCCATCCAGGCCAGGAGCGAGTCGGACTCCCGCCCCAGGTAATGCTGGCGCTTGCGGTCACCCTCCTGCCGCTGGAAGTACCAGTACGTCCCACCCTTGATCTGCTTGGAGACGAACGTCCCGAGAGAGGTCCCGACCACCGCCTCGGCCTCGGCATGAATCACCTGCTCCAGCAGCTCGGCGTAGAGGGTCTGCGTCGTCTCGGGAAGCCGCTCGTAGGCCATGGACCATAGTTATACGCCAGTTTTGTCGACCTGGCGTATAACTCACACCCGAGCCACCTCCACCCGCGCATCATTGAAGCAGGCTCCCTGGCCCAGGTCGGTCAAGGTGTCGGGCGCAACGGCGTTCGCCGTGGTGCCGGAGAGGGTCTGGTGGCTCCACAGGCCTTTCGGAAGGACGACCACGCCGGGCTTCACGTCGCGGGTGAGCCGCGCCTTCACCCGCACCTCACCGTAGACGTTCCAGACCCGGACCTCGTCGCCGTCCGCGATCCCGCGGAGAGCGGCGTCTTCCGGATGGATCTCCAGCGGGCAGAGCTCGCGGTAGAGGTTGCCCAGGTAGGAGCTGATCGTCCGGGCCGTGGCCGGCGAGATCAGGGCGAGGGACCGGCTGTCCGGGTCTTCCTGGTAGGCGTACATACCGAACGGCGCCTCCCGGTCGAGAGCCTCGGGGAGGAGGTGCGCCTTGCGGTCCGGAGTCAGGGGGAAGGAGTCCACGAACTGGACGGGCGCCCAGCCGGTGTCCGGAAGCGCGGTGCCATCCTGGTCGAGCTCGGCACGGATGCGGTCGCTGCGGCCCAGGAGCGCCGCTTCGAATTCGGCCGCGGTCTCGGGCTCCCCCGGACGGCTCAGCCCGAGCCGCCGGCAGAGATCGCCGAAGACTTCGTAGTTCGGCCGCGCCTCCCCTGCCGGGGCCGCCACCGCCTCGGTGCGGTTCATCAGCATCGAGCCGTAGCCGCGGGAGAGCTCCCGGTGCTCCAGGAAGGTCGTGGCCGGCAGCACCAGGTCGGCGTAGCGTGCCGTGTCGGTCCAGAACTGCTCGAAAACCACGGTGAAGAGATCTTCGCGCTCCAGGCCGTGGCGGACCATCTCCTGGTTCGGCATGGTCGCGAGGGCGTTGCAGTTGTAGACGAAGAGGACCTTGACCGGAGGGTTCTGCTCCTCGGTCAGCGTCCGCCCGAGCAGGTTCATGTTGATCGTGCGCGTGGCGGGCTCGGGCTCCCCGACCGCCGCGGGCCGGTCGAAGGTGAACGCGTTCGAGTTGCTCAGGGTGTAGCCGCCGCCGCGCACGCCGAACTTGCCCGCCACCGCCGGCAGCGCGAGCACCGCCGCGACCGCCGAGCCGCCGTTGCGGTTCCTCTCCATCCCCCAGCCTGCGCGAATGGCCGCGGGCGAGGCCTCGGCGTACATCCGGGCGAGGAGCGCGATCCCCTCCGCCGGGACGCCGGTGATTTCCGCGGCGCGCTCGAAGGTCCAGGGGAGCGCCCGCTGCCGCAGCTCCTCGGCGCCGTGCGTGTGCTCGCCGAGGAAGCTCCAGTCCGCCAGCCCCTCCTCGAAGAGGAAGCGGTGCATCGCGAGCGCCAGCGGCAGATCCGTCCCGGGGCGCGGCGCCAGGTGGACGTCCGCCTTCTTCGCCAGAGACGTGCGCCTGGGATCGACCACGACCAGCCTGGCTCCGCGGCGCTGCGCCTCCTGGAGGATCGGAATGAGGTGGATACCGGACGCGGAGGGGTTCACCCCCCAGACCACGATCAGCTGCGAATGAACATAGTCGGGCAGCGCGATCCCCGGCATCTTGCCGTAGAGGCCCGTAGCCGCCCGTCCGGTCGCCGCCGCGCAGACGGTGCGCGCCAGGCGCGACGCGCCCAGCCGGTAGAACAGGCGGGCGTCGGTGGTGTCCTGGGTGAGCAACCCGTTCGACCCCCCGTAGGAGAACGGCAGGATCGACTCGCCTCCCCACTGCTCGCGCGCCTCCCGCATCCGCCTGGCCGCGAGGTCCAGGGCCACGTCCCACGAGACCTGCTCGAAGCTGTTTTCGCCCTTCTTTCCGACCCGCACCGCGGGATGGAGCACCCGGTCCTCCCCGTAGAGCAGCTCGGGGAGGCGGCGGACCTTGGAGCAGATGTACCCCTGGGTCAGCGGGTTGACATGAGTGCCGTCGATCTTTACGACCTTGCCGTCCTGGACGAGCACCTCGAGGCTGCAGGCGTCGGGGCAATCGAGGGGGCAGGCAGAGGGAAGGACCTGGGTCGAGGGGAGGAGGGGCTGGGTCATGCACTGATTCTAACGGGTAGCGGGTCCTAACGAGCGGGTAGAGAGGGCCAACGAGCGGGCAGAAGGGGCCACCCGCCGGGTAGAGCGTCCAAACGAACGGGTAGAGGGGTCTACCCGTTGGGTAGCGAGGCCCGAACGAACGGGTAGAGGGGCCTGCCCGGCGGGTAGAGCGCTCCAACGAGCGGGTGAGGGGGTCTACCCAGTCGTTGGAGGGTCTAGCCACTCGTTTGTGGCATCCCCCTGCGCAAGCCCTCACCGTCTACGAAATCCTGGTAGGCTGGCCGCGAGGTTGACGGGCCCCTTGTCACGTTTCCCCTTTGCCGCGCACTGTCACTGTCGGAGGACTGCCCTGAATGAAGAGCCCGTATCGCCCCTACGCTCTCCTCGCCCTGCTCCTGGCCGGTTCGGTCCAGGCACAGGTCCCCGCCGATGGCGGAGGAGAGACGGTCGAAGTCGAGATCAAGATGGTCCCCTTCTACGCCGTGGACGCGGAGGGGAAGCCGGTCTTCGACCTGAAACAGGACGAGGTGGAGCTCCGGCTCGACGGCAAGCCGCTCGCCGTGGACACCTTCGACGCCTTCGACAAGGAGGTCAAAGAAGGAAAACAGGGAGAGAAAGCGCCTGCCAGGGGCAAGCCGGCGCGCCGCCACGTAGTCCTGTTCTTCGACACGGCGTTCTCCTCGCCGCGCGGCTTCGAGACCGGCCGGGAGTTCGCGGTGAAGCTGGTGGGAGACCTGCCTGAGGCGGACCTCCTGTACCTCGTGACGCACGAGTTCCAGACCGGCCTCAAGCAGCGGCTCGGCCCGCTGGCCGCCACGCCTGCCGGCAAGTCCAAGCTGCTCGCCGAGATCGCAAACCTGAAGCCCGAGATCGGCCAGATCACTCCCGAGACCGAGTTCAGCATGACCATGACTACACGCGGCAGCACCACCAAGCGCGGCGCCCCGTCCGGGCAGAACATGGTCGTTGACGAGCCCCTCCGCACCATGCAGCAATCGCAGATGGAGAGCGTGGCGTCCACCCTCGCCCAGTCCATCCAGGCGCTGGCCGACCAGTTCCAGCGCATCCACGAGCCGAAGCTGCTGGTCTTCCTCTCGCAGGG
>DATLNC010000158.1:0-27265 GCA_035536935.1 Thermoanaerobaculia bacterium | reverse complement strand
CGTGATCACGGTCGAGGAAGCCCGCACGCTCGAGACCTCACTCGACGTTGTCGAAGGCATGCAGTTCGATCGCGGCTACCTGTCGCCCTACTTCGTCACCGACCCCGAGCGGATGGAAGTGGTGCTCGAGAACCCGGTGATCCTGATCCACGAGAAGAAGATCAGCTCGATGAAGGACCTCCTGCCGGTGCTGGAGCAGGTCGCTCGCCTCAGCCGCCCGCTGCTGATCATCGCCGAGGACATCGAAGGTGAAGCGCTGGCGACCCTGGTGGTCAACAAGCTGCGCGGCACCCTGCACGTGTCCGCGGTCAAGGCCCCGGGCTTCGGCGACCGCCGCAAGGCCATGCTGGAGGACATCGCGGTCCTGACCGGCGGCCGGGTGATCACCGACGACCTCGGCATCAAGCTCGAGAACGTCCGCTGGGAGGACCTCGGCGACGCCAAGAAGGTCGTGCTGACCAAGGACGACACCACGATCGTGACCGACTCGGACGACGCCAAGCGCCGTGAGACGATCGCGGGCCGCGTCAAGCAGATCCGCAACCAGGTCGAGGAGACGAGCTCGGACTACGACCGCGAGAAGCTGCAGGAGCGGCTGGCCAAGCTGGTCGGCGGCGTGGCGGTGATCAAGGTCGGCGCCGCGACTGAGACTGAAATGAAGGAGAAGAAGGCCCGCGTCGAGGACGCCATGCACGCCACCAAGGCGGCTGTCGAGGAGGGCATCGTCCCCGGCGGCGGCGTGGCCCTGCTGCGCGCCATCAAGGCCGTCGAGGGGGTCGAGGCCGAGGGCGACGTCCGGGTGGGCGTCAACATCGTCCGCCGGGCTCTCGAAGAGCCGGCCCGCCAGATCGCGATGAACGCGGGCGAAGAGGGCTCGGTGATCGTTCGCCAGCTCCTGACCTCCAACGGCAACAGCGGCTACAACGCGGCCACCGGCAAGTTCGAGGACCTGGTCGCGGCCGGCGTCATCGATCCGGCCAAGGTGACCAAGACCGCGCTGCTCAACGCCGCTTCCATCTCGGGCCTGATGCTGACCACCGAGGCGATGGTCTCCGAGATCAAGGAGAAGGACGAGGGCAAGGGCGGCGGCATGCCGGGCGGCGGCGGTATGGGCGGCGGCATGGGCGGGATGTACTAGAACCCGCTTCGCCGTCAGTTCGTTCGGCCGGTTCCCGCGAGGGGGCCGGCCGTTCGTGTTTTCATGCACAGCAGGGTGTAACGCATCGGCGTGTCCGCGATAGCCTATCGGCTTCGAAAAGCCTTTCGGCGTCTTGCCGTAACCTATCGGCAGCTCGCCAAGCTCTATCGCGGCTCGCCATAACCTATCGGCGCCTCGCCAGGCTCTATCGGCGCTCGAAAAAGTCTATCGGCGCCTCGCCAAGCTCTATCGGCTCTCAAAAAAGTCTATCGGCGTCTCGCCAAAGTCCATCGGCGGCTCCGGATAGGCTATGGCGCGAAGCCGATAGGCTTCAGGGAGGCAAAAAAAAGAGGCCGCCCTCCGGAAAGGGCGGCCGAGCGGCAATTCAGACTGTCCTTGAGCAAGGGGCCTGCCACGGCTTAAGTCGCTGAAAGGAAAGAAGCGAGATCCAAAACACCTCTCTGAAAAGGGTCAACGGTTGACCCCCTTGGCGTGACGATTGACCCGGCGCCGGCTCAGGCATTGACCCGGAGGGCCCCGGGCGGCTAAACCCTACCCCTGCAAGATTTGAGTGGACGCGCGGGCCGGAGTGCGTTACCATTTCCGTCATGTTCAAAGCAGTTTGGCTGTACTTCGGGGCTCTGCTCCTAGGAGCGGCTCTGAGTACGGCCCAGGGTGTACCCCCCGCCAGCGCCGCAGCAAGCGCATCCGGATACCGGCTTGGCCCGAAGGACCTCGTGGAGATCCGTGTCCTGGAGCTGCCGGAGCTGGCGAGCGTGGAGCGCCGCGTCTCGGAGAAGGGCACGATCAACCTGCCCTTCCTCGGCGAGCTGGCCGCGGCCGGCCTGACCGATGCCGAGCTGGCGGCGCGCATCAAGACGGAGCTGGAGCGGGCGATGCTGCAGCGCGCCTCGGTCGCGGTGCAGGTGCGCGAGTTCCGCGCCCGCCCGATCGCGGTGATCGGCTCGGTGCAGCAGCCCGGCAACCTGGAGTTCGCCGGCCGCTGGACCCTGCTGGAGGCGATCACCGCCGCCGGCGGATTGAGCGACAGCCACGGCCGAACGGCCTACATCCTGCGCCACGCGGACAACGGTCTCTCCGATCAGATCGCGATCGACCTCGACGACCTGTTCGTCCGCGCCGATCCGCGGATGAACATCCCGATCTTCCCGAACGACCTGATCAACATCCCGGTCACGCTGGAGGTGACGATCTACTTCCTCGGCGAGGTTGCCCAGCCGGGGGCGTTGACTTTCAAGAGCACGGAGCGGATCACGGTGCTGACCGCCGTGTCCCGCGCCGGCGGCCTGACCGACCGCGCCTCGCGCAAGATCCTCATCCGGCGCGAGGGCGAGTCGGGCAAGTCGCAGGAGATCGAGGTCGACTACAAGCGCCTCGTCGCAGGCAAGGATCCGGACATCCAGCTCCGGGCCGGCGACGTAGTGGTGGTAAAGGAGTCTTTCTTTTGAACGCCCCAAACCTCTTCGACCGCGACCGCTCCGGTACCGAGCTTCAGCCCCGGGAGCAGCAGAACACCTCGGAGTTCAACATCGGTGACTGGCTGCACATCCTGCGGCGGCGCTGGCTGCTGCTGGCCGCGGCTGCCGTGATCGGCCTCGGCTCCGCGGCGATCCACTACGCCATGACCCCCAGCCAGTACGTGGCCACGGCCGTGCTGCAGATCGAGCGCCGCAGCCTGACGCCGCTGGTCGGCAGCCAGACTCCCTGGCTGGAGGACTGGTGGAACATGGAGTACTACCCGACCCAGTACAAGCTGCTGGAGTCGCGCGGCCTGGCCGAGCGCGTGGTGCAGAACCTGCGGCTGGCCGAGGACCCGTTCTTCAACCCGGGAGGCAAGCCCCTGCCCACCGCTGCGGCGCCAACGGCCGAGGCCGACCTGGCCAACCTGACGGCCCTGGGCGGCCTCGCGAACCGGCTGCGCGGAGGCCTGGAGGTCGAGCCGGTCCGCGCCACCCAGATGGTGACGCTGACCTACCGCTCGACGAACCCCGAGTTCGCCGCCCGCGCGGTCAACGGCTTCGCGGAGGCCTTCATCGACTGGGGCATCGAGAACCGCTCCACCACGGCCGGCAACGCCTCCACCTTCCTCACTTCCCAGATCGACACCCTGAAAAAGGAGATCGGGGACAAGGAGGCGCAGCTCCAGAACGTCAGCCGGACGAGCAACATCGTCGAGCTCGAGTCCGGGTCCAACGTCACCATGCAGCGCCTGGAGGCGCTCAACAAGAGCTACAGCGACGCTCTGCGCGGCCGTATCGAGAAGGAGGCCTTCTACCGCGAGCTGCTCTCCGGGCCCAAGGAGGCCATCGCCGAGTCGCAGTCCGACGGGCTGGTGACCGACCTCAAGCGCAAGCAGCTCGAGATGGAGCGCGATTACGAGATCGGGCTGAAGACCTACAAGAAGGACTTCCCCAAGATGCTCGAGCTCCAGGCCGCCATCGAAAAGGGGCGGCAGCACCTGGCCGGCGTGGTCGAGGAGATGGTGGACAAGGCGCGCAAGACCGCCTATGCCGAGTACCAGACCGCGCTGCGCGAGGAAAGAGGGCTGGAGCAGGAGATGCGGGGCCTCAAGTCGGAGGTCCTCGACGAGAGCTCGGCTTCTGCCGAATACCGCAACCTGAGCCTGGAGGCGGACACGCGGCGCAACCTGCTCGACGAGGTGCTCAAGGCGCAGTCCGAGACCGAGGTCACGGCGCGGCTCCAGGGCACCCGCGAGTCGAACGTCCGCATCGTGGACCGCGCGCTCGCCCCCGGCGGGCCGGCGAGCCCGAACCTCAGGCAGGACCTCTCCTCCGGCCTGCTGATCGGGCTGCTCGCCGGCCTCGGGCTGGTGCTGCTCCTGGAGTACATGGACCGCACGGTGAAGACCGCCGAGCAGCTCGAGCGGCTGCTGGGGCTGCCCGCGCTGGCGGTCATCCCCGACATCACGGACACCGGGTCTTCCTACGGCGGCTACCGTTCCTATGGCTACGGCGGGGCCTCGGAAGGCGCCGCGGCGGGTGGCGGGACCGGGGGGAAGGCTTCGCGCCGCTGGCTGGAGAAGAAGAAGTCCGACACGGCTGTCAGCCGTATCGAGCTGGTGCCCCACGAAGGGCCGCGGCTCGCGGTCTCCGAGGCCTACCGCTCCCTGCGCACCGCGCTGCTGCTGTCGAGCGCGCACGAGCTCAAGGTGGTGGCCGTGACCTCGGCGGTGGCGAGCGAGGGCAAGTCCGCGACCGCCACCAATCTCGGCGTGGTCATGGCTCAGCTCGGGCGCCGCGTCCTGATCGTCGACGCCGACCTGCGCAAGCCGCGGCTGCACGAGGTGCTCCAGGTCTCCAACCGGGCCGGGCTGGTGAGCTACCTGACCGGCAACGCGGACTTCGAGAGCATCATCTCGCGCACCTCGGTGCCGAACCTCTTCGTCATCCCCGCGGGACCGAACCCGCCGAACCCGTCCGAGCTCCTCGCCTCCGACCGGATGCAGGAGCTGGTGCGGATGGCGCGCTCGCGCTTCGACTTCGTGGTGATCGACACGCCGCCGATCCTGCCGGTCACCGACGCCGCCCTGGTGGGCACGCTGGTGGACGGCATGACGCTCTGCCTGCGCGCCGGCAAGGTGACCCGCGACGAAGCCCTCTCCTGCCGCGACCGGCTGCAGTTCGCCGGGATCAAGGTGCTCGGCGTGGTGCTCAACCGCCACTCGGCCGCGCAGGGCGGTTACTCGGGCCGGCGCTACCAGATGTACGAGACCTACGGTTCTCCGGCGAGCGAGCCGAAGGCCGGTTCTGCCGCCTGATGATCGACCTGCACTGCCACCTCCTCCCGGGCATCGACGATGGTCCGAAAACCCTGGAGGAGGCGACCGCGATGTGCCGCCAGGCCTTTGCCGACGGCTGCAAGGCCATGGTCGCCACGCCGCACCAGCGGCGCGGGCGCTGGTGGAACAGCGACCGCGCGCAGATCTCCCGCCTCTGCGGGGAGCTGCAGGCCGCGGTGGGCACGAAGATGCGGATCCTGGTGGGCGGGGAGGTGCACGTGGACTCCGAGCTGCTCGCCGAGGTGGAGAAGCTGCCGGAGGGCGGCATCTTCACCCTGGCCGGCTCGCGCTACCTGCTGATCGAGCTCGACGACCGCGGCCGCGCCGGCGAGGCGATCAGCCTGGTGCACGAGCTGACGGTGGCCGGCTGGATCCCCGTGGTGGCCCACCCGGAGTTCATCCCGTGGCTGGCCGGGGACGTGGAGCTGACGGCGCGCCTGGTGGCGCTCGGCGCGCGCATGCAGTTGACGGCCATGAGCGTGACCGGCGACTTCGGCAAGGGGCCGCAGGCCGACACGCACGCCCTGCTCGAAGCGGGGCTCGCGCACTTCGTGGCCAGCGACTGCCACGGCACGCAACGCCGCCCTCCCGGCCTCAAGCGCGCGTATCACCTGCTCGCCGCCCGCTGGGGCGCCGACCTGGCGAAGCAGCTGGTGTCCGACAACCCGCGAGCGGTGGTGCAGAACCGGCCGCTCCCCGTGGCGAAGTCCCCCGAGGCGTCCGAAGCATGATCCGAAGCATGAAGAACACCTGCGTCCTCCTCGCCCTGACCCTCACGGCCCTCCCCGCCGCGGCGGCGGTGGACCCGTTCTACCAGAGCCTGCTCCGCGAAGGGGTCCTCCAATTCGACCGCGGCGACTACGCCGCCTCGTCGCGCACCCTGAGGATCGCCTGCTTCGGCATGCTCGACGAGCCCAAGGCCCTGGCCGGCTGCCTCTCGCGCCTGGCCCTGGCGCAGGACCGGACGGACGACGCCGACGGTTTCCAGGAAACCTTCCGCCGCCTCGCCGAGGTGGAGGAGCGCTTCCAGGCCTACAGCGGCGCCGAGCTGCCGGCCGAGACCCGCGCCGCGCTGGAGCAGCGGCTGGTGGTGCGCATCCCGGTCGCCACCCTGCGCTCGATCGCGGTCTTCCGGCCGCTGGCCGACCGCAAGGAAAGCCAATCGGCACAATCGGCCCAATCCAGCAAGCAGCCCGAGCCCAAGCCGCGGCGCGGCCAGGCCGAGACGCCGCCGGCCTCCTCCCCGCCGCGGGTGACGGCAACGCCACCTGCGTCCGAGCCCGCGGTCGTGCCTGCCGCGGCTCCCCGCACCCTCACCGCCGAGGACCGCGACAGGATGGCCCAGGCGCGCAAGCTGCTGGGCCAGAACAGCAAGGTCAAGGACCTGAAGCAGGCCTACGAGCTCTCGCGCGAGGTCGCGGACGCGCACGCCGAATCGGTGGAGGCGCAGCACCTGGCAGCCGAGGCGGCCTACCGCATCTCCCGCTGGGCCGACGCGGCCCGCTACTTCCGCCGCGGCGGCGAGCCCGGCGAGAACCAGCCGGAGCTGCAGTTCTACATGGCCGTGTCGCTTTTCGAGTCCGGCGACGCCGCGGGCGCGGCCGCCATTCTCAAGCGTTCGCTCCCCAACTTGCAGCGCAGCCCCTACGTGGATGAATACGCGCGCAAGATTCTCGGGTAGACTAGAGGACGAAGGAGCCCGTACATGAAAACTCGCGATCTCTTCGCCGTAGGCCTGTTCCTGCTTGGAACTGCCGCGCAGGCCCAGTCGATCTCTCTGGTCGACGTCAAGTGCATCCCGCGCAAGAGCAACGGGGTGGTGAAGGCTGCGATCATCCCCGATCCGGCCGTGGGCCAGTCGCCGCGGGTCTACTTCCGCTGGAAGGGGCAGCCGGCCTTCTACTGGTCGCCCATGGAAGTGGAGCCCAAGGGCCAGTACTGGTCCGTGCTCCCCCGGGTCGAAGACCGCAACCATGAGGTCGAGTACTACGTGGCCGTGGTCGACGCCGCCGGCAAGATGTTGTCGCAATCCGAGCCGCGGTCCACCAAGGTAGACGACAACAACTGCCGGTCCGAGCTGAGCCAGAAGGAAGAGGGGGTCGCGGAGAACCTGATCGTGGGGGAGACCACGCCCAACCAGTACCGCAAGAAGGTGATCGGCTTCCTCTGCCCGGGCCTCAAGATCCGGATCGACCACCAGGGAATCCGCCGGTCGGACGAAGAATGCGGCCCCTGCGGGCTAGCCTGGCTCCCGCCCACGGCCCTGGCGACTGCCGGAATCCTCGGCGTCGTCATCAACGATCCCGAGCCGTCCCCTTCCAGGCCGTAGCGAGCACCTTACATACTGGCCCCGTTCTTGTATGGCTTCGAGCCAGACACCGGGGCCGCTGTGGCCGCCCGCGGGGCGCTTGCGCGATTCCCGGGCCGGTCTTCGTCCATTCAATGACATTCAAGGGACTCAAAATGACACGTATCTCGACTTTTCCGACGCCTCAGTCCGACCGGGACCGCCCGGAGGGCCAAGGCCATCTGATCGCTGCCCATGGCGGGGAGCTGGTGAACCTGCTGGCGGAGCCCGAGCGCGCCGCCGAGCTCAAGTCCGCTTCCCGCGACTGGCTCTCCTGGGACCTCACCCCGCGCCAGTTCTGCGACCTCGAGCTGCTCCTCAACGGCGGCTTCTCGCCGCTGACCGGCTTCATGGGCAAGGCGGACCACGACTCCGTCTGCGCGCAGATGCGCCTCGCCGACGGCACCCTCTGGCCGATCCCGATCCTGCTCGACATCCCCCGCGAGCTCGCCGACAAGCTGCACGCCGGCACGAGCGTGCTGGCCCTGCGCGATCCCGAGGGCGTCATGCTGGCGGCCTTCCACGTCGAAGAGCTGTGGGACATCGACCGCGAGGCGAGCGCCTCCGCGACCTTCGGCACGCTCGACGCGAAGCACCCTGGCGTGGCCCAGGTTCAGCGCTCGCACCCGGTGGCGGTGGGCGGCCGGCTGGAAGGCATCCAGCTCCCGACCCACTACGACTTCCGGGCGCTGCGCCACACGCCGGCCGAGCTGCGCGCCGAGTTCGGGCGCCAGGGCTGGCGCCACATCGTGGCGTTCCAGACCCGCAACCCCATGCACCGGGCGCACTGCGAGCTCGCGCTGCGGGCGGCCAAGGAGTCCCAGGCCAACCTGCTGATCCATCCGACCGTCGGCATGACCAAGCCCGGCGACCTCGACCACTACACCCGGGTGCGCTGCTACCAGGCGGTGGCGAACCGCTTCCCGCAGCACACGGCCAGGCTCGCGCTGCTGCCTCTCGCCATGCGCATGGCCGGTCCGCGCGAGGCGCTGTTCCACGCCATCATCCGCAAGAACTACGGCTGCACCCACTTCATCGTCGGCCGCGACCACGCCGGCCCGGGCAACGACTCGCAGGGCAAGCCCTTCTACGGCCCGTACGACGCGCAGGAGATGCTGCGCAAGCACGAGGAGGAGCTGGGCGTGAAGATGGTGCCGTTCAAGATGGTCACCTACGTCGAGGACCTGGACACCTACCTGCCGCAGGACGAGGTGCCGGAAGGCTCGCGCACGCTCGACATCTCGGGCACGGAGCTGCGCCGGCGCCTCACCGAGGGCCGCGAGATCCCGGCCTGGTTCACCTTCCCCGAGGTCGCCGAGGAGCTGCGCCGCACGCATCCGCCGCGGCACAAGCAGGGCTTCACGGTCTTCCTGACCGGGCTCTCGGGCTCGGGCAAGTCGACGATCGCCAACGCCCTGCTGGTCAAGTTCATGGAGACGGGCGGCCGGCCGGTCACCGTGCTCGACGGCGATATCGTCCGGAAGCATCTCTCCTCGGAGCTCAACTTCTCCAAGGAGCACCGGGACATCAACATCCGGCGCATCGGCTTCGTGGCGGCGGAGATCACCAAGAACGGCGGCATCGCGATCTGCGCGCCGATCGCCCCCTACGACAGCGTGCGCAAGGAAGTGCGGGGGATGGTGGAGCCGGGCGGCGGCTTCGTGCTCGTGCACGTGGCCACGTCGATCGAAGTCTGCGAGGAGCGCGACCGCAAGGGCCTCTATGCCAAGGCGCGCGCCGGCATCCTCAAGGAGTTCACCGGCATCTCCGACCCCTACGAGGAGCCGCAGGACGCGGACGTGGTGATCGATACCGCCCGGCTCTCCCCCGAGGAAGCGGCGCAGGAGATCCTGCTCTTCCTCGAGAAGGAAGGCTACGTCGGCTCCGGCATGATGATGGAGGCGAATTGACCGGCGCAGTGACGGAAGACCTGGAGAGGATCGGAGAGGCGCTGCAGGAGGCTCTGGCCGTCCTGCGGCGCTTCACCCCCGGCGACGTGGACGCCCGGCGCAAGTCCGGGGACGACCCGGTCACCGAAGCCGACACCCAGGTGGATACGCTCCTCCGCCGCCTGCTTCCGCGCCCAGGAGAGGGCTGGCTCTCCGAGGAGACCACGGACGACCTGTCGCGCCTGGACCGGCGGCGGGTCTGGGTCGTCGATCCGCTCGACGGCACGCGCGAGTTCGTGGAAGGCGTTCCCGAGTGGTCGGTCTCGGTCGGCCTCGTGGTGGACGGCGAGCCGGTCGCCGGGGGCATCTGCAACCCCGCGACCGGCGAGCTGATCCTGGGAGCGAAGGGGGTGGGCGTGACCCTCAACGGCCAGCCGGCGCAAGTGAGCGCCCGGGAGCGCCTGGAGGGCGCCACGGTCGTGGCCAGCCGCAGCGAGGTGAAGCGTGGGGAGTGGTCCGGCTACCGCGACGGCGCCTTCGAGATGCGTCCCACCGGCTCCGTGGCCTACAAGCTCGGCCTGGTGGCCGCGGGCCTCGTGGACGCCACCTGGACCCTCACCCCCAAGCACGAGTGGGACGTGGCGGCCGGAGTGGCCCTGGTCCGCGCTGCCGGGGGAGTGGTGGTGCCGGGGAATCCGGACGAGGACCGCTTCAACCGCCGGAAGCCGAAGCTCACCCGCCTCATCGCAGCCCCGCCGCAGCTCCTGTCCCAGATCAACGAAGAGATCGCCTGGCGGGAACGGGCGCTCGCAGCCCGGTAAGCCCTCCCGGTGCCTCCGACGAGTGGGTGGACCCTTCGATCCACTCGTTGGAGCCTGCTACCCAGCGGGTAGACCCCTGTACCACTCATTTGGACCAGCTATCCAATCGTCTGGCAGCCCCTACCCGGTGGGTAGACCCCTCTACCCGCTCGTTTGAGATGGTTACCTGCTCGTCAGGCAGCGCTACCCGCTGGGTGGAGCCCTCTACCCGGTCGTCTGGCCGCCGAATTGGATCTGGTTCTGAATGCTTGATCTCGAAAGGCTGCCGCTCTACACTACGGGAATGAACGAAAGCCCACAGGTAGACCAGGCTGTAATCGCGGCCGAAATGGCCCGTCTCATGGAGCTCCTGCGCACCATCGTCAGGATGCTCGGCTATACCAACCGTGACGTCGAGCGCCGTGCCGGGCTCAACCATGCCACCGCCGTGAGGTACTTCCGCGGCGAGGGCGAGCCGAAGCTGGAGTTCGTGCTCGCCGTCGTCACCGCCATCGGCCTGGAGCACTGGGAGTTCTTCGACATCGCCTACCCCCAGCGCCAGGAGCCGAGCGCCCAGGGCCAGAGGCTCCGCCGGCTGCTGAATCAGCTCGTGCCGTCCTCTGTGAAGCCAGCGGAGAAGGCTCCTCTCCAAGGGAAGGAGATGGAGGCGATGCTCGAAGAGATGCGCAACAGCATCCGGGCTCTCGTGGAGAAGGGTTAGAGGATCTCTCCGCCTAACTTCGATCTGGTTACCGCCCAGAGCCGCGACCAACTGGTGCGGACCAAAAACGCGATCCGCGCGGTATACGGGCTGCAGGGCGAGAAGCTGGTGGAGTTCAAGCTTCAGGCTCGGAGGTCAAAGAAAAAGCCGCCTCAGCCGGGCCCCACCCCGCCTGAGACGGCCGCTCCCGAGACCGATGGCACGATCCAGAAGTAGAAGCATTATACCGTAATTTTCCGGGGGGCACCCGCCCCCCGTTTTAGCTCCCTCGTCTACCAGGACGCCGGACCCATCTCCATGGGGATACTGGCCTCGCAGCAGCCAAGCAGGAGCATCAGGGAAGGGAAGTCCGGCACATCCGGACCCTGGGAGCGCCGGCGTCCCGCCGGCTTCCGGAAGTTCCTCGTCTCGCGGGTTCTCTGACAAATCGGTGTACCAGTATTTCTATCCAGGGTAGGCCCTGTGCGGGTGGGGTCTGCCCTTTCGAGGGGGGGGCCCGCCGAGGAGATCCCTCTCCCAGGCGAAGCGGGGAGTCAGTCTTCCAAGTTCGCGACGAGATAATCACTTGGCGTCAGCAGGAGGCGCCGGTGGCGCTCCGGGTCAATCGAGCCAATCGATCCTATGACGCTCTTCCTGGGGAGAACGATGAGGAACCCGGGACGGACCACGGATGTCGAGAGAAGCCCGCTGGAAGTGAAGTCGGCATCGGCGGGAGAGATCACCTCGTCGAAGCCTGGAACGCGAAGGTGAAGCCGAGTACTGATGCCGCAGATGAGCAGGTCACGATGAAGCGGCATCTCCCGCAGGACGAGGGCGGGCCGTTTCTTCCTTTGATCATCTGCCTGAGGAACATCTGCGACGACGACGTCACCTTCCCTCATATTCGGGATTCGGCTCCTTGATCAAGCTCAGGGGGTATTCGGGCTCGTCGTCCGCATAGGCGGCTGCGAAGGACTCCCCGGCGAGGAGGAGCCCGCCCTCACACTCCGGATCGACCATGAAGCCGGGGCCAACGGTCACCATCACCGGAGTACCAGGCTGCAGCTCGATGGGCTCATCCAGCTGGATGTGCTCTCCGTCGAAGTGGGCGCGCAGTGTAATGAGTTTCATGGCGGCCATCGTAACAGGCAGGTACGACCGTTGGGCCGGGGACTTGACGCCCCGCCCTCCCGGTCCTACGCTCATCCTGTCTTGAGCGAGCACCCCGATCCGGCTCCCGACCCTCGCGGCGATGCGCCTGCGGTCGAGGCCAGCCCCGAGGAGGTCATGCGCACCTGCCCGAACTGCGGCCGGCGGCTCGAGGAGCGCAGGTGCAAGCTGTTCTGCCCCGAGCCCCGCTGCGGCTTCTATCTCTCCTGCGCCGACTACTATTGACGAATCCTCGAAGGGGGCGTAGCGTCGTAGGGTGAGCTGAATCACGAAAAAACGGAGGGTATCCATGGCCAGGACCAGGCAGCCATCCCAGAATTCCGAGTCATCCCCCGCCGACTCCCCTACACTGCCTCTGCCTCCGCCCCGCGCTGCAAGCATCCCCCTGGAGCAGTTCATCGAAGCGGTTTCGGTCTCGGCCTTGCGGTCGCTGGCCAGCGCGCGGGCGTTCAACCCGCAGCCGGATCCGCCGCGCACGTTCCCGCAACCGTGGATCTGGGTGGGCATCGTCGCGAGCTATGGCGATCTGCCGACCTTCGCCGGTGGCCCGAACGTTGCCGGGAAAGGTGGCGGGCAATAAAGACGCAGTGCCCCAGCGCGCGGCCGGAGATGGCCGGCGGCCAGGTGTTCGGCATCGTGGGCGGAACCGTGGAGGAGCCGCGCGTCGGCTACCTGACACAACCGCTGCCGGTCACCCGGGAGATCCTGGCTCTCGCGGAGCCAGCTCGATCCGGCGAGGTCTTCCGGATCGCCGCCCCTTGTGCCGGCCATGGCTGCCAGCACTTCGACCGCTCCAACTGCCGGCTGGTTCAGCGGATCGTCCAGGCGCTGCCAGCCGTGGTCGAGGAGCTGCCTCCCTGTGCGCTGCGGCCCTCCTGTCTCTGGTTCCGGCAGGAGGGCAAGGCGGCCTGCCTGCGCTGCCCGCAGATCGTATCGGAGACCTGCGGGCCTTCGGACGCGATGGCCCAGGCCGCCGATCCGGCCGCTCCGGTCACGTGATTTTGCCGGGGAACCGGATTCCCCATCCCCCGTTCTAATCCTCCAGAGGCGCCTCTCCAACGTTCCATTCAGGAGGTGGAGAGATGAATGTTTCCGAGAAAACTGCCGTCCGCAGCGAGATCAACGTCACTCCCCTGGTCGACGTCTGCCTGGTGCTCCTGATCATCTTCATGGTGGTCACGCCGCTGCTCTACAAGCAGGTCGAAGTCCAGCTTCCGAAGACACCCGGGCCGGGCGATATCCAGCAAGGTGAGAGGCTGATCAAGGTGGCCATCCTGGAGAACGGCACCATCCGGGTGGACGGGCTGCCCGTGCCGCGTGCGCACCTCGCGAGCACCCTCACTCAGATGTTTCAGCCAGACCGGCCAATCGCGGTGGAAGGGGACCGGCGGCTTTCCTATGGCGAGGTCCGCGGCGTTCTGGAGCTCATCCAGAGGGCTGGCTTCCGCCAGGTGGGGCTGGTGGCGGAGAGGGACGGTTAGGGTCCACGGGCGGGCTTTGTCCCGCCCTTGCGAATGCCCGATTCTACATTGTAGAATTCGGCCATGCCGCGCAAGTCTCACCTCCCCGGCTTTCCCGCCGCCCTTTTCCGATCGCTGATCCCGTATGCAGAGCGTGACGAGGTGCTTGGAGACCTCGCGGCGGAGCACGCCGAGCGCGCGGCGGCCGAGGGACGGCTGGCCGCGAGGATCTGGCTCTGGCGGCAGCTGTTCGGCTCTTTGCCTGCGCTGGCGCGCCGCAGTTGGTGGCGCGGTTGGACAGGCTTCGAGCCGCGCGCCGCCAATCGAATGCAACCTGGAGGATTCATCTTGGAGAGTTGGATCGTTGATTTGCGCTATTCCACCCGGCGGCTGGTCAGCCGCCCGACGTATTTGTTGCTCGCCGTCCTGACGCTGGCCCTGGGTGCCGGCGGAACGGCGGCGATTTTCAGTGTCGTCCGCACGCTGTTGCTCGATCCGCTCCCCATTGCCCGCGAGTCGGAGGTCGGAGTGTTCTGGATGCCGGGGTACTGGAATGAGGCGGAGTTCCTTCATCTCCGTCCCGACTTTCAGGGATTTCGGCGAGTGGCCGCGATCCGGAACCAGGATCTGACTCTCGAGCTCGATGGCCAGTCGATGCGGCTGCTCCACGCCACCGTCTCCTCCGCGGAGCTCTTCGAGGTGCTCGGCACGGGGGCGTTCCTCGGGCGCACGTTCAAGCCGGGAGAGGATCTTACCGGCGCCGAGCCCGTCGCGGTGCTGAGCTACGGCTTGTGGCAGGAGCTCGGCGGAGATGCTTCGATCCTCGGCCGTCCAGTCCGGATTGGCGGCATCCCGCGCACCGTCGTGGGCGTCATGCCTGCCGGCTTCTGGTTTCCCGACCCGGAAACCAGAGTGTGGACGACGACGCCGCTCAGCTCCGAGAACCGGGCGGGCAATTACGCCCTGGTCGGGCGGGCCGCTCCGGGTGTGCGGATCGAAAGCATGGAGGGGCAGCTCGGCGCCATCGCGGCATCGCTCAAGCCGACGTTCGAATATCTGCGGGAGTTCGACAAGACCGCATCGCCGTCGATCACTCCTCTGCGCGAGCACCTTGTCGGGAAGGTGCGCCCGAGCCTCCTCGCGACCCTGGCCGCGATGGCGCTCATCCTGTTGATGGCGTGCGTCAACGTGGCCGCGCTGATGCTCGGCCAGGTGGCCGGCCGGAACGTGGAGCTCGCGGTGCGGGTCGCGTTGGGAGCCGGGCGGAAGCGGTTGCTGCAGCAGCTCTTCATCGAGTCCCTGCTGATCGGGGCACTCGCGGGCATCGTGGGCGCCCTGATCGCCGCGGGGGGATTCCGGGTGTTGGTCGGGGCGCTGCCGCTCGGGGCGCTGGCCGAGACGGCAACGCTCGATTGGACGCTGTTCTGGGGCGCCATCGTCGTCGCGCTGGTTGCCGCGGCCCTCATCGCCGTGATTCCCGGCATCGTGCTGTGGCGCGGGAACCTCCAAGGCTCGATTGCCACGGCACGGACAGCGGGCGTGTCGGGCCGCGGCGGTCGGCTCGACGGCGGGTTGGTCGTCGCCCAGATCGCGCTGGCGGTGCTCCTTGCGGCCGGCGCGGGGCTGCTCCTCCGTAGCGTTGCGAAGCTCCGGGCCATCGACCCCGGTGTCCAGGTGGAGGGCGTGGCGGTGATCGACGCCACGATGCCCACTCAGCTCACGTTCGACGAGCGGCGGCGGGCGACGCTCGAGGTTCTGCCGGCGCTGCAGGCGCTGCCGAATGTCCGCGCGGTGGCCGCGACGCAGAAGCTTCCGCTCCGGGGCCGCGGCGACGACTGGGGCCTCGAGGTCGTAGGCAGGCCGGATCTCGAAGAGAGCACCACGTTCTTCCGCATCGTCACTCCCGATTACTTCAAGGCCCTCGGCGTGCCGATCCGCCGGGGGCGTGGGTTCCTGCCATCCGACCGCACCGGAACGGAGCGCGTGGTCGTGATCAACGAGGCGCTCGCCGCGAAGTACTTCCAGGGCGAGGATCCGGTCGGCCGCCTCATCAGCACCGGGTTCGACGATCGGGGGGAACGGATCATCGGCGTGGTCGGTAACGTGGCAGAGACGAATCTGGTCGAAATGGGCGTTCCTGCGCGGTACATGCTGTACGAGCAGGTGCCGTATACGTCGCATCAGGTGGCGTACGTTCTCTCGGCAGCGAACCCCGAGGACGTGCCGCGATTGCTCCAGGCCGGCCGCAGCGTGCTGCAGCGGGAGGGCCGGCGGCTGGCGATCGAGGGCACGGTCACCATGGAATCGGTCTTCGAGGAGGCCATCGGCGCGCCGCGGCAGATCGCCACGTTGCTTTCCCTTCTCGCCGGCCTCGCCCTGCTGCTGGGAGCGGTGGGCGTCTACGGCATGATCTCCCATTTCGTCACGCGCCGGATGCGGGAGTACGGCATCCGTATCGCCCTGGGTCTTCCACCGGCGCGGGTGGTGTCGCAGGTGATGACGCGAGGAGTCGTCCTGGTGGTCCTCGGGAGCGCCGTCGGTATTGCGGCGGCGCTTCTGCTGACGCGTCTGCTGGCGTCGTTGCTCTACGGCGTGGGTGCCACGGACCCCCAGGCGCTCGCTGGTGCAGTGCTGGCGTTGCTGCTCGTGGGAGCGTTGGCGGCTTTGTCCCCGGCCCTCCGGGCGAGCCGGACCGATCCGGCGTCCGTTTTGAGGAACCAGTAGAGATGAAATCCGAATCCCCGGTCGGGAGCTTCGAAGAGCAGGTGATGCTCGCCGTGTTGCGCACGGCTCCGGAGGCGTACGGCATGCAGGTGCGCCGCGAGTTGGAGGCGGTGACCGGCCGGGACGTGTCCATCGGCTCCGTGTACATCACCCTGGATCGTCTCGAAGCCAAGGGGCTCGTCACCTCGGCGCGCGGTGGCCGGGCCGAGGCGAGCTCGCGCCGCGTGTTCACCGTCACGCCGCTCGGCGCCCGGGCTCTGGCCGAAACGAGATCGATCCGGGAGCGGCTGTGGGACGGGGTCGATCTGGAAATTCTGCTGGAGAACGCCTAGAAGACCCGCCTCTTGCTTCATTCCCGCCCTTCTGCGACAATCCCCGAGAATTCTCGCAGCGAAGTTATTGACGTCCACGGAGTTAGCCCGAGCGAAGTGCCTATTCTCGAGCCGGAAGCAGCGCTCTACCCCCCCACTCTCTTCGAAGGTCAGGAAGGGGCGTCCCCTTGGCGGGTGGCGCGGGTGCGGAGCCGCCAGGAGAAAGTCCTGGCGCGACACCTCCTGGGGAGCGGGGTGGGGTTCTACCTGCCCCTGGAGCGCAAGGAGATGCGGCGCGCCGGACGGCGCTTCGTGTCGCACCTGCCGCTGTTCCCCGGGTACGTGTTCTTCCGGGGAGACAAGGCGGCGGCGCTGCGGAGCCAGGTCATCGTGAGCCTGCTCGAAGTGCAGGATCAGCGGCTCCTGCATCGCGAGCTGGGAGAGCTGTGGGCGATCCAGCAGGCGGGTCTGCCCCTGATCGCCCTGCCCTGGCTCGGACCGGGTGATGCGGTCAAGATCGTGGACGGGCCGCTCAAGGGCCGGACCGGGACCGTGCTGCGGGAGAAAGGCCAACTGCGGCTGGTGGTCTCGGTGACCTTCCTGCGGCAGTCGGTCGCGGCCGAGCTGCCGCGGGAGGCGCTCGCGCCTCTCTCGAAGGCCGGGTAGAAGGCGGCTGCGACGAGGTACAGGTGTCGGTGACGATGTACACCGAAGGGGGCGAAGCCCGCCCGGGAGATGGGAAGAGGGATATGACGGAATCACACCCGGCCGCCAGTACTTACGCGATACTGCGCGGCCGCATCGAGGGCCGGACGGCCAAGGTGGGCATCATCGGCCTCGGCTACGTGGGCCTGCCGCTCGCGCTGGCCTTTGCCGAGCGCGGCTTCCCCGTGCTCGGGTTCGACGTGGACCCGGCCAAGGTCGAGGCGCTCGGCCGCGGAGAGTGCTACATCCGCCACCTCGACGCGGAGCGGGTGCGCGCCCAGACCGGCACGGGACTGCTCGAAGCCACGGCCGATTTCGAGCGCCTGCCCGAGGCGGACGCGATCCTGATTTGCGTGCCCACGCCGCTCACCCGGCAGCGGGAGCCCGAGCTGCGCTACGTGCGCACCACGGCCGAGCAGATCGGCCGGCGCCTGCGCGCGGGCCAGCTCGTGGTGCTCGAATCGACCACTTACCCCGGCACCACCGAGGAGCTGCTCCTGCCGCGCCTCAGCTCGCTCGGGCTGCGCTGCGGCGAGGACTTCTTCCTCGCCTTCTCGCCCGAGCGCGAGGACCCGGGCAATCCGAAGTTCTCGACGACCAACATCCCCAAGCTCGTGGGGGGCATCGACGAGGTCTCGGCCGACCTGGCGCAGGCGCTCTACAACCAGGTGGTACCGATCACGGTTCGGCTGTCCACCGCCCGCGCTGCCGAGGCGGCCAAGCTGCTGGAGAACGTCTTCCGGGCGGTGAACATCGCCCTGGTCAACGAGCTCAAGGTCATCTATGACCGCATGGACATCGACATCTGGGAGGTGCTGGACGCGGCGGCGACCAAACCGTTCGGATTCATGCGGTTCGATCCCGGGCCGGGCTGGGGCGGGCACTGCATCCCTCTCGATCCGTTCTATCTCTCCTGGAAGGCGCGCGAGCACGGGATCACCACCCGCTTCATCGAGCTGGCGGGTGAGGTCAATGTCAAGATGCCGGAGTATGTGATCGACAAGCTGATCCTCGCACTCAACGAGCGCGGCCGGGCGGTCAAGGGGAGCAAGGTGCTGGTGCTCGGCCTCTCGTACAAGCGGGACATCGACGATCCGCGCGAGAGCCCGGCTTTCGAGGTGCTGGACCGGCTGCTGCGGCTGGGCGCGGTAGTGACCTATCACGATCCGCACGTGCCGGTGGCGCCGGGGATGCGGTCGTGGCCCGACCTGCCGGCGATGGAATCGGTGGCGCTCACGTCCGCTACGCTGGAGGCGAGCGATGCGGTGATCGTGGTGACCGATCATGCCGCGGTCGATTACGAGCTGGTGGAGCGCCATGCGCCGCTGATCGTGGATACGCGCGGGGTGTATCGCGGAAAGAACGACAAGGTGGTGAAGGCTTGATTCCGGATTTCACGGGTGTGCCCGTGCTGGTGACTGGTGGCGCCGGCTTCATCGGGTCGCACCTGGTGGACGCGCTGCTCGCCCGAGGTGCGCGGGTGCGGGTGCTTGACGATCTTTCGACCGGCCGGCGTGAGAACCTGTCCCCCGGTGGGGATCAATTGGAGCTGATCGAAGGAGATATCCGGGACGCCGAAGCCTGCCGCGCTGCCTGTGAAGGAGTCGAGTATGTCTTTCACCAGGCGGCGCTGGGCTCGGTGCCCCGGTCGGTGAGCGATCCTGCCACTTCGATCGATGTGAATGTGACAGGTACCGCGAATGTGTTCGCGGCATCGCGAGCGGCTCGGCGAGTGATCTATGCGTCTTCCTCCAGCGTGTACGGGGATGGCGAGGCGGTGGTGAAGCGGGAGGGAGAGGAGGGCCGGCCGCTCTCGCCCTACGCAGCCTCGAAAGCGATGGGGGAGCAACTGGCGGAGGTTTTCGCCCGGTGCTACGGACAGGAGCTGATCGGTCTGCGCTACTTCAACGTCTACGGCCCGCGGCAGTCGCCGGACGGTCCCTACGCGGCGGTGGTGCCGCGCTTCTTCCGCGCCTGCCTGGCGGGGGAGGCGCCGGTGATCCATGGCGACGGCGAGCAGAGCCGAGACTTCACCTGGGTCGGCGATGCCGTGCTCGCCAACCTGCTGGCCGCGGGCGCTCCGGCGGAAGCCTGTGGCCGGGCCTACAACGTGGCGCGAGGCGAGGGGACCACGGTCAAGGAGTTGGCGGCGCGGGTGCGCGAGCTGGTGGGCGGCGGCCTGCCGCCAAGGCACGAGCCGCCGCGGCCCGGGGACGTGCGCCACTCGCAGGCCGATCCGTCCGCGGCCGAGGCCCGGCTCGGCTTCCGCGCCGAGGTCGCCCTCCGCGAGGGGTTGGAGAGGACATGGCGGTAAAGGACATTCCGGTCACTGTGATCGAGCGGAGCCGCGGCTGGGTAGCGGTGCGGCTGGATGAGCTGTGGGAGCACCGCGAGCTGCTCTACTTCTTCGTCTGGCGCGACGTGAAGGTGCGCTACAAGCAGACCGCGCTCGGCGCAGCCTGGGCGGTGCTCCAGCCGCTCCTCACCATGCTGATCTTCACGATCTTCTTCGGCCGCATGGCGGGCATCGGCTCGGAGGGAGTGCCGTATCCGATCTTCTCCTATGCCGGGCTGCTCCCGTGGACCTTTTTCTCGGCAGGGCTGGGGCAGGCGTCCAACAGCCTGGTGGGCTCGGCGAGCCTGCTCAAAAAGGTTTACTTCCCACGCCTGATCGTGCCGGTCTCCGCGGTCCTCGGCGGCCTGGTGGATTTCGCCGTGGCCTTCGTGGTGCTGATCGGGATGATGGTCTGGTACGGCGTCCAGCCGGGTTGGGGAGTGCTGCTGCTGCCGTTGCTGCTGCTTCTCTCGGCGGCCTCGGCCCTGGGCGCGGGGCTCTTCCTCTCGGCCGTGAACGTGGAGTTCCGGGATGTCCGGTATGTGATGCCGTTCTTCATCCAGCTTCTCCTCTTCGTGACGCCGGTGATCTATCCGGCGAGCAAGGTGACCGCGAAGCTGGAGGAGATGGGCCTGCCTGGATGGCTCTATGGCCTGAACCCCATGGCCGGCGTGATCCAGGGCTTCCGGTGGTCCCTTCTGGGCTCGGGGATGAATCCCGGTCCTCTCCTGGCCGCGGGCACCGCGGTCACCGTCCTCCTCCTGGTCGGCGGCCTCTTCTACTTCCGCAGGATGGAGCGGACGTTCGCGGACGTGGTATGAGCCTCCTTTTCGGAAAGCCCGGCTGTCTGGTGATCGGCGAGGTGGCCCAGGCCCATGACGGCAGCCTCGGGATGGCGCATGCTTTCATCGATGCCATCGCCGCGGCGGGAGCGGACGCGGTCAAGTTCCAGACCCACATCGCCGCGGCCGAGAGCACTCCGCGGGAGCCCTGGAGGGTCCGCTTCAGCCGGCAGGACGAGAGCCGCTACGACTACTGGAAGCGGATGGAGCTCACTGAGGAACAGTGGGTGGGGCTCAAGTCCCACGCGGAAGAACGCGGGCTGCTGTTCCTCAGCTCTCCCTTCTCGGTCGAAGCCGCGGAGATGCTCGAGCGGCTCGGCATGAAAGCCTGGAAGGTCGCCTCGGGCGAGGTGAGCAATGCCGTGCTGTTCGATTATCTGATCGGTACGGGGAAACCGGTGCTGCTCTCCACTGGGATGAGCTCGCTCGACGAGATCGATGCGGCAGTGAAGAGGGTTGAGGCTCCGCTCGCCGTCATACAGTGCACGACCGCCTACCCGTGCCCGCCGGAGAAGCTGGGGCTGAACATGATTCCCTACTTCCGCGAGCGTTACGGCTGCGCAGTCGGCCTGTCCGATCACTCGGGAACCATCTATCCCGGGTTGGCTGCCGTAACCCTTGGTGCGGAGGTGCTGGAGGTGCATGTGACCCTGAGCCGAGAAGCGTTCGGGCCGGACGTGCCCGCATCGCTGACCACGGCCGAGCTGCGGCAGCTCGTCGAGGGAGTGCGTTTCCTCCAGCGGGCACTTCCCGTGGACAAGGACGCCATGGCAGTCGAGATGGAGCCGCTCCGCCAGATGTTCACGAAGAGCGTAGTGGTGCGGTTCGACCTGCCCGAGGGCACGGTGCTGGCGCCGGAGCACCTGGCGGTGAAGAAGCCCGGCGGCGGCATTCCAGCGTCGCGGATGGCCGAGCTGATCGGCGGTCGGCTGCGGCGCGCCATGAAGGCCGACGAGGCGCTGAAATTCGAGGACATATGAAACGCAAGGTTTGTGTGGTGGTCACGGCCCGGCCGAGCTACAGCCGGATCAAGACGGCGCTGGAGGCCATTCGGAGCCATCCGGACCTGGAGCTGCAGCTCGTGGTAGCCGCGTCGGCCCTCCTCGAACGCTACGGCACGGCGGTGCGCACGATCGAGGATGATGGCTTCAATATCGCGGCCCGGGTCTACATGGTGCTGGAAGGCGAAAACCTTGCAACCATGGCGAAGACCACCGGCCTCGGGCTACTGGAGCTGGCCACGGTGTTCGACAACCTGAAGCCGGACGTGGTGGTCACCGTCGCCGACCGCTACGAGACGCTGGCCACCGCGGTGGCAGCCTCCTACATGAACATTCCCGTAGCCCACGTCCAAGGCGGCGAGGTCACCGGCTCGATCGACGAGAAGGTGCGCCACGCCGTCACCAAGCTGGCGGACCTGCACTTCGTATCCACGGAAAAAGCGGCGGAGCGGGTCGTGCGCATGGGGGAGGAGCCGGGCAAGGTGTTCGTCACCGGCTGCCCGTCGATCGATCTGGCTGTCGAGGTGATGGAGCAGCCGGAGCTGGACTTCGATCCCTTCGGAAAGTACGGCGGCGTGGGCGCGTCGGTGGACCTGTCGGGCGGCTATCTCGTGGTCATGCAGCACCCGGTGACCACGGAGTACGAGCTGTCGCGCCAGCAGGCGGTCGAGACCCTGCATGCCGTGAGCGGGGTCGACCTGCCGACGCTCTGGTTCTGGCCCAATGTGGACGCGGGCTCGGACGGTACCTCCAACGCGATCCGCTCGTTCCGCGAGCTGCATGCCCCGAAGAACATCCACTTTTTCAAGAACATGCAGCCCACGGACTTTCTGCGGCTTTTGTACAGCTCCCGCTGCCTGATCGGGAACTCCAGCGTGGGTATCCGCGAGTGCGCCTACCTGGGAGTACCGGCAGTGAACATCGGCACGCGGCAGTCGGGGCGCGACCGTGGTTGCAACGTGCTCGACGTGGGCTACGACCGCGAGGAGATCGTCGAAGCCATTCGAAAGCATCTGGGGAACGGCCGCTGCGCGAGCGATCCGATCTATGGTCATGGCAATGCCGGCGAGCGCATCGCGGATCTGCTGGCGGACCAGCCGCTCGGGATCGAAAAGAGGTTGACCTACTGATGCGGGTGCTCGGGATCGTTCCAGCGCGAGGTGGCTCCAAGGGGATCCCGGGCAAGAACGTGCGTCCGTTGGGTGGAAAACCGCTGCTCGTCCACACGGCCGAGGCGGCTCTCGCGGCCCGGCTACTATCGCGCGTTGTGCTCACGACCGACGACGAAGGGATCGCCGAGGTCGGCCGCGGCTGCGGGCTGGAGGTCCCCTTCCTGCGGCCGGCCGAACTGGCGATGGACGACACGCCGACCCTGCCGGTGCTCCAGCATGCGGTGAGCGAATTAGAAAGGGTGGGGGACCGCTTCGACGCGGTCTGTCTGCTTCAGCCCACGAGCCCTTTCCGCCGCGCCGGAGACATCGACGGCTGTATCGAGTTGCTGGAGAAAGAAGGCCTCGATGCAGTGATCTCCGTGTTGCCGGTCCCGCCGGAGCACAACCCGCACTGGGTGTACTTCCGCGACGATGGACTGCTACGGCTCGCGACGGGGGAGGATCAGCCGATCCCCCGGCGCCAGGAGCTGCCGCTGGCTTTCCATCGCGACGGCTCCGTCTACGTGACCCGGCGCGACGTGCTCATGGAAGGGAACAGCCTTTACGGGAAACGGCTCGGTGGATTCCCTGCTGATTCCCGAAGCGTCAACCTCGACACCCCGGCCGACTGGGATCGGGCGGAGAGGCTCTTCTGACATGTGTGGGATTGCAGGCATTTTTGGATCTGACACCTCGGGGATCGAAGCCATGGTCGCCGCGCTCGGCCATCGCGGTCCGGACGGCCGGGGCATTCACCGGGATGGCGACGCGGCGCTGGGCCACACGCGCCTCAGCATCATCGACCTCTCGGACTGCGGGCTGCAGCCCATGTCCGATCCGTCGGGCCGCTGGTGGATCGCCTTCAATGGCGAGATCTACAACTATCTGGAGCTGCGCTCCGCGCTGAGCTGGGACTTCCGCACCCGCACCGATACGGAGGTGCTGCTCGCGGCCTACGCCACCTGGGGTCCGGCCTGCCTGGAGCGGTTGCTCGGAATGTTCGCTTTTCTAGTCTGGGACAGCCAGGAGCGGCGGCTCTTCGCGGCGCGTGATCGTTTCGGGGTCAAGCCGCTCTACCTGCATGAGTCGGATGGCATCTTGCGGGTGGCGAGCGAGATCAAAGCTCTGCACGCGGCCGGAGTGCCGGCGAGGCCGGACGCCGCGGCGTGGGCGTCCTACCTGGCGCACGGCCTCTACGATCATTCCGAGCGCACCTTCTGGGAATCGGTGAGCGCTCTTCCCGGCGGTTGCTTCCTGACCTGGAAGGACGGCAAGACCTCCGTCTCCCGCTGGTACGACCTCGCGGGGCGGATCGATCCCGAGACGGATCCCCGGACGGACGACGAGGTGCGGGAGGAGTACCGCGCGTTGCTGGAGGAGAGCGTGCGGCTGCGTTTCCGCTCGGATGTGCCGGTTGGAATCAACCTGAGCGGCGGTCTGGACTCCTCGACCCTGCTGGGGCTGGTGCAGCAGGTCCAGGGTCCGGAGAGCGACATCCAGGCGTTCACGTTCGTGACGGGCGATCCGGCCTACGACGAGCTCCCCTGGGTCGAGCAGATGCTGGCCCGGACCCGCCATCCGCTCGTGGTCTGCTCCCTTTCCGCGGACGAGGTGCCCGCCCTGGCCGAGTCGGTTGCGCGTTCCCAGGACGAGCCCTTCGGCGGCCTGCCGACCCTGGCCTACGCCCGCCTCTTCGAACGCGCCCGCGAGGCCGGGGTGATCGTCCTCCTGGACGGCCAGGGTATGGACGAGCAGTGGGGGGGCTACGACTACTACCGGGCGGACGGGGACGGCACGGTGTCGCTCATCCAGGGGACCCGGCAGCGCTCGGTGCGGCCGGAGTGCCTGACGCCCGGGATGCGCGCCCTGGCCGAGCGGCCGGAGCTGCCCGCTCCGTTTCCGGACCGGCTGCGCAATCTCCAATACCGCGACATCCGCTACACCAAGATCCCGCGCGCCCTGCGCTTCAACGACCGGGTCTCCATGCGTTCTTCGACCGAGCTGCGGGAGCCCTTCCTGGACCACCGCCTCGTGGAGCTGGCCCTGCGCCAGCCGGCCGAGCGCAAGATCCGCGGCGAGCAGCAGAAGTGGTTGCTCCGCTCGCTGGTCGGAGAGCTGCTGCCGAAAGGCGTGGCCGAGGCGCCCAAGCGGCCGCTCCAGACTCCGCAGCGCGAATGGCTGCGCGGCCCGCTGCGCGAATGGGCCACGGGGCAGATCGAGCGCGCGCTCGAGAGCGGCTGGCTCGATGCCGACGCGGTGCGCCGCGAGTGGCGGGCCTTCTGCGCCGGCGAGGGGGACAACAGTTTCTTCGTCTGGCAATGGATCAGCCTGGGACTTCTCGCTTATGACTGAGCCGGTCCTCTCCGTTCAGGGACTCTCCAAGAGCTACCGCCTGGGCGCCCGCCGCCGGACCTATCGGACGTTGCGCGACAGTCTCTCCGGCTTGTGGCGGCGCACCGAGAAGGAGCCCTCGGACACGTTCTGGGCGCTACAGGACATTTCCTTCGAGCTCGGCCAGGGCCGGGTGCTGGGACTGATAGGGCACAACGGCGCTGGCAAGAGCACGCTGCTCAAGATCCTTTCCCGGATCACCGAGCCGACCGCGGGGCGCGCCGTGCTGCATGGCCGGGTGGGGAGCCTGCTGGAAGTGGGCACCGGCTTCCATGGCGAGCTGAGCGGCCGGGAGAATATCTTTCTGAACGGGGCCATCCTGGGCATGAAGCGCGCCGACATCGCCCGCCAGTTCGACCGCATCGTGGCTTTCGCAGAAGTCGAGCAGTTCGTGGACACGGCGGTCAAGCACTACTCGTCCGGCATGTACCTGCGCCTGGCCTTCGCGGTCGCGGCCCACCTGGAGCCCGAGATCCTGCTGGTCGACGAGGTGCTCGCGGTGGGCGACGCGGCCTTCCAGAAGCGCTGCCTGGGAAAGATCGGCGAGGTTGCGGAGGAGGGGCGCACCGTGATCTTCGTCAGCCACAACCTCTCCGCGGTCGAGCGCCTCTGCGACTCGGCGCTGCTCCTGGATCATGGCCGCGTCACCTTCCAGGGCTCGACCGCCGACGCCATCGAGCGCTACCTGCAGACGGGCTCCGCGGCCCAAGGGCTTCTGGTCGAAGCCGCGCGGCGGCCCGGCCGCGGGAGGGTCCGCTTCACCCGCGTGCGCGCCCTCTGCGACGGCAGGCCGGCGATCCATCTCACCTCGGGCTCGCGCGTCGAGCTCCTGTTCGACTACGACGTCGCGGACGGCGCCGAGGTGGAGGGGGCGCGCATCCGCGTGGCCTGGACGAACCTGCTGGGCGACACCCTGTTCATCCTCATCAATGACGGCCAGGGTACCTCCCGGCTGCCCGGCCCTTCCGGCACGGTCCGCGCCGTGATCCCGAGGCTGCCGCTGCACCACGGCACCTATCGCCTGAGCGCCTGGATCAAGTCGGGCCGCGACCTGGAGGACAGGATCTCGGATGCCCTGGAGCTCACGGTCGCGGGCGGCGATTTCTTCGGCACCGGCGTGACCTGGCCCGCGGACTCCGGCCCGTTCCTGGTGCCGCACTCGTTCGAGGTGGGAGGGGAGCCCTGATGGCGGCCGAGCCGGCGTCGGTCGAGCGCATCCGCAGGCAGGGCTCGAACTCGGGCGGCTTCGAGCGCGGCGTCGAATGGGAGCTGCTCGACCACGAGGCGCATCACCCCGGAATGCGCGTCGAGGTGCGCAGCGGCGACCTGATCGCTGGCCGCGAGCGGCGGCAACGCCACGTATTCGAAGCGAACGCCGAGCGCATGGCGGGCTGGGTCGTGGACGTCGGCTGCGACCGCGCGGCGCTCCGCTCGCTGGTCTCCGGCTCTTACGTCGGCCTGGATCTCTTCGGGGACCCCGACGTGAAGGTCGATCTCCTCTCCGGCCGGCCGCTCCCCCTGCGCGACCGGTCGGCGGACTTCGTGGTCTGCACCGACGTGCTGGAGCACCTCTACGATCCCCACTTCTACTGCGACGAGCTGTTCCGGATCTCGCGGGAGTGGGTGCTGATCGGACTGCCCAACTGCTGGATGGCGGGGTGGCCGGCCTATCGCGCCGGCATCCCTCTCTACAAGAACTACGGCCTCTCGCCCGAGCGCCACCGTGATGCCCACCGCTGGTATTTCTGCACCGAGGAGAGCGTGGATTTCGCGCTCTACCGCGGGGCGCGGGCGGGGTTCCGCTGCGAGGTCATGACCCACTTCACGGCCGGCGGCCAGGCCGGTCTGGCCTGGCCCGGGACCGGCCCGCTCGGGCGGCTGGCAGGCAAGGTCAGCCACTTGGGGCACCGGCTGGCTGTCAGCGTTTTCGAACGTCAGGGCTCGCGGATCTGGCTCAACCGGCGCGTCGAATCCACCTGGTGGCTGCTGAGAAAAAGTCGATGAACATACCTGCTCCCCTCCGCCGCGTCTGGCGCGGGATCAAGTACCGCGGCTACGGCCAGGGCTGGCTCAACCGCGCGAGCCGCCGGCGGTTCGACGCGCGGCGGCCCGCCCTGGGCGAGGCGCAGGCACGGGTGGTCGAAGACCTGCGGCGAGATGGGTTCGCCATGACAGATGTCCGCGAGCTGCTGCCCGACCTCTGGCCGGAGGCGGCCGAGGCGGGGCGCGCCTTCATGGCAGGCGAGCGCGTTCGGCGCGGGATCGAGGCCTACCAGCCGGGAGGGAGCCGCGGCAAGGACTACATTGTCAAGCAGTGGGACTCGCGGCCGTCCATTCCGCTGGACGATCCTTGGCTGCGGATGGGTCTCTCCCCGGCGTTCCTGGACATCGTGAACTCCTACCTCGGGCTCTGGTCGAAGCTCAACTACGTGGACGCTTGGTACACGATCCCGTCGCCGGTCGAGCGGCAGGCCGTGGCCT
>DATLNC010000157.1:0-56015 GCA_035536935.1 Thermoanaerobaculia bacterium | reverse complement strand
GTTTCGCGAGTGCCCCCGCCCGGCATGCCTCGGCGCCGCGCAGCTGATTTGTCCGCTGGAGGACGTCGAGCCGGCGCGCATCTTCTCGCCGTAAAGCATACCCGCTACTGATGCTACAATCTCCCTCAGTTGTTGAGGTGTAGGTAGTCCCTCGCGGGAACGGGCGGAGACCGGGACCCGCGGGCGTCGTGGTGGTGAGATCCGCATGGCGGAAGCCCATCCCAAAGCCAGCCCGGGGTACCGAGGCCCAACTCGTCTCTGGAATGCCGTGAGAGAACGCATCGTCATCGTCGACGACGAGCCTGGCATTCGCCGGCTCCTGCGGGCACATCTCGCGGGCCTCCCCTATGAAATCAAGGAGGCGCGCGATGCGGCGGAAGCCATGGTTCTGGCTGCCGAGGTGCCCAGGCCCGCCCTCGTTCTGTCCGACATCGAGATGCCCGGGATCTCCGGCGTCGAGCTGCTCAAGCGCCTCAAGGAGCTCGACCCCAACGTCCAGGTCGTCATGGTCACCGGCCTCCAGACCCTGGAGACCGTGCGCCAGTGCCTGCGCGAAGGCGCCTACGACTACATCGTCAAGCCGTTCGATCCCGACGACCTCCTCAACACGGTCGAGCGCGCCCTGGAGCGTGCCCGGCTCATCATCCAGAACGAGGAGTACCAGATCAACCTCGAGCGCATGGTGCTCGAGCAGACCGTCGAGATCCGCCAGACCCGCGATATCGCTCTCCTCACCCTGGCCAAGCTCGCCGAGTCGCGCGACCACGGCACGGGCCAGCACCTGGAGCGCATGGCGGCTTACAGCCGCCGTCTCGCCGAGGAGCTGATCGAAGGGCCCTACGCCGGAAGTATCGGAACGGCCTTCGTGGAGCACTTATTCAAATCGAGCCCCCTTCATGACATCGGCAAGGTGGGTATCCCCGATTCGATCCTGCTCAAGGAGGGACCCTTGAACGAGGAGGAGCGGGGGATCATGCGGCGCCACCCCGAGATCGGCGGCGACACGTTGCGCTCCGTGGTCGAGCAGTTCCGGGGCAACACGTTCCTGTCCATGGGGATGGAGATCGCGTACAGCCACCACGAGCGGTGGGACGGAGGGGGCTATCCGTACGGCCTCTCCAAGGACGAGATCCCCCTCGCCGCGCGCATCGTGGCGGTGGCCGACGCCTACGACGCGATCACCAGCCGGCGGCCGTACAAGCTGCCGTTCGGCCACGAGGAGGCGGTGCGGCGCATCGAGGCCGACCGCGGCGCACACTTCGACCCGGTGCTGGTGGACGCGTTTCTCGCGTGCCACGGGCACTTCGAAGAGATCCGGGGACGGCTCACCGATGCGGCGTCGGGCATCTTCCGGATCGTGGACCTTCCCAGGTCCGGTTCTCTGTTCTCGGGGCACTGAGCTCTATTTTTTCGCGTTGAGGGGGTTGGGATGGAGATCTTGGAAAAGGAGAGCTCTGTCCGTTGGGAGGCCGGCCGGTCGAGCGATGGCCGGATCTCTCCGCGGCGGCGGACTCTCGCTCGGGTCCGGCTGTTCGAAGGGCCTGCGCTGGGCGAGGGGATCATTGCTACCGATCTCTCCGCCGATGGCGCCTTTCTGCGCAGTACGAATGCCGGTGGCCTCGGCGAGCGGGTGCGCCTCAGCCTGGAAGTCCCGACCGATCCGCAGCCCATCGATCTCACCGCGCGCATCGTCCGGGTCATGCCCGACGGCGTCGGCGTCCGTTTCGAGGAGGTTTCGGCCCGCGACCGTTCCCGCCTGCGCGGCTATGCCGGCTTTTATGAGATGGACGAGGCCATCGTCCGCGTGCAGCGCACGCTGGGCGACGTGATCCCCGGCAATCTCCTTCCCCTGGGCGAGCGTTCGGAGGTGGAGGCCATCCTGCGCTCGGCGGTGGAGCGGTCGCTCCCCATGACCGCGGTGCTGCCCGGACGCGGCTTCAAGCCCCGGTCCTGCCGTTTGCTGGCGTTTGAGCCGGGCCGTCCGGACGAGGAAACGGGCGACCTCCTGCGCCTCGACCTGATGCTCCTCGTGGACCGCGTGGTCTACCTGGCCTTTTCCGATCCGCCGCTCCACTACGCCTTCGAGGCGATCGTGGCCGAGCACGGAGAGCGTCCGTTGCTGCTGCTGCCGGAGCGGATCTATCTCACCGAGCGCCGGACCGAGCGCCGCTCGCCGCGGCCGGACAACGCCTGGTGCGAGCTCGCGGCTCCGCATGCCCCGGGAGGGCGGCTCCGTTTCCCCCTGCTCGACCTGGGAGAGGGCGGCGCGTCGGTGCGCCTGCCCGACCACGCGGCGTGGATCCCGGGCACTCACCTGCCGCCGTTCACGATCGAGCTGGGAACCGAGCGCCGCCGCATCCCCGGAGCGACCGTGCGCTACGTGGCGCCGGTGGACGACGGCTCGCTCCGCGCCGGCCTCCGCTTCGGCGGCGAGGTGGACCGCGACACGTTTCAGGAGCTGAAGCGCCACAAGCTCGAAGGCGGCCTCACCTCCCGCATCACGCGCACCGTCTCCTTTGTCGGCGGCAAGGTGGCCAGTTTCCTGCGCCGGCCCGACCGGCGCACCGCGGACGGCGTCGAGGTGGTCCGCTACCGGAACCGGTCGGGCCAGACGGTCGCTGGAATCGTGGACGCCAACTTCGACACGTCGGACCCGGATGTCCGGCCTGACGTCACGGTGGTCATCGCCCCGGCCATCCTCAAGCGCAAGGAGGTGTTCGGCCTCCTGGCGCGGACCATCGTGGACAATATCGGCGGGGATGGACGGGACGGGAAGAAGGTCGCGGTGCTGCGCTTCGACGCCTCTTACATCGTGGGCGAGAGCGCCATGGACCCGCGCCTCGTCGCCGAGGGGCGCCCCTACTACAACTGGACGTTCGGCCACCTGGGCAACGACACGGAAGCCTCGCTCCAGTACATGGAACGGCGCTTCCGGCCGGCGAAACGGGTGCTGGTGAGCGTCTCGCTCTCGGCCATTCCGGCGCGCAAGATCGTGCTCGACTCGCGCTCCGCTCCAGTCGACCTCTGGGTCGCTCCCTTCGGCTGCCCGGATGCGCAGGACGTGATGCGCAACTATCTCGCCGGGCTCGACCTGTTCGACGCCTACCGCAAGGGCGAGGGGCCGGAGACGATCCTGATCCACGGCCGGCCGATCCGCGGCAGCTCGCTCTACGGCCAGGCCATGGAGTCCGGCATCGCCTTTCTGGAGGACGCCCGGCGCGACCTGTCGCGCATCAAGGTCCCGGTGGTCTGGATCCTGGGGACGTACGACTGCTGGGTGACGCGCTCCCGGGTGCGGGCGATGCTCGACGCTCCGGGCGGCGGCGTGCGCGAGGTGTTCGAGTGCGCCACGGGCCACGTGCTCAAGACCGGGGCCGAGGCGATCGAGCTGTTCAAGCTGGTGAGCGAGTCGATCTCGAAGCACCTGTTCCGCTCGGACCGGCCGGCACGCGATCCGGACCTCGCCCGCTTCGCCCGGCAAAATGAAGCCGAGTGGTCGCGGGTGCGGCGCATGGAGCTGGGCGACGCCGAAGAGTTCTGGAAGGAGCACCTGCTCGGCCCTCCAGGAGATGAGGTCGGGTACGACATCCTCCTCGAGCATCCGGAGTACCCGCGCTTCCTGGCCAGGCAGGTGGAGCTGCTCGATCCCCGGCCGGGCGAGGACATCGCCGATTTCGGCTGCGGCACCGGCAACCTGGCGCTGGCGATGCTGGACGGCTTTTCATCCGACAGCGGGCCTGCTTCGGTCACCTATCTCGATCTCGTGCCCGCGGGGGTCGAGCGCACCGGGGAGAAGATCCGCTCCTGGTTCGCGGCGCGGGGCCTGGAAGCCCCGGTCTGCCGCGGGCTGGTTGCGGACCTGGAGGTCTCCCGCTTCACCGCCGTGGCGGACTTCCTGAACGGCCGGCTGCATGGGATCGAGGGTCTGGTGGAGCGGGTGGAGGGGCTGACCCTCGCGACCGCCCGCAAGGTCGCGGCGCGCTACGGCAAGGAGATGCACGCGATCCTGCGCGGGGCTCCCGAGGGGGTGGCCCGCGTGCGGGAGCTCTGCCCGGAGCTCGACGTTGCCGAGGCCGAGGTGGTGCTGGAGCTCGGCCGCGCCGCCCGCTTCCTGCTCGGCCGCACGCTCGCCGAGGATCTGCGGCCGGGCATGACCCTGGCCGGCTCGGCGCGCGACCTCCGCTTCCAGCACCTGCGCTTCGGCGACGCCACGGCCCGCCTCGAGCTCGATCTGCCGGACGGCGCCTTCCACCGGATCGGCTGCTCGCTGGTCGTGCCGTACCTCTACGACCCGCTGGCCACGTTGCGCGAGATGCACCGGCTGCTGCGGCCGGGGGGCACGCTGGTGATCTCCTCGATCCTGCCGAACTTCGATCCTTCGAAGCTCTACACCGAGGGGGTGGAGATCCTGGCGAAGCAGGCGGAGGAGGGGGATGCGCAGGCCGGGCGCAAAATGGAGGCGTTGCGGCACTATGGGAACATGGTCAGCCGGTTGATCGAGCTGGAGGAGGACGGACGCTTCCGGTTCCTGGACCGGGCGGCGCTGACCGCCCTGGTGAGCGAGGCCGGCTTCGCCCGGGTCCACGCCTTCCATGCCTTCGGCTCGCCGCCCACCGCGATCCTGGTGCGGGCAGAGAAGTAGATTGGCGCATCCGGATCTGGATTCGCGGCGCTCCCCCCGCCTCGCCGGGTTCGAAGCAACCTTCCGGAACGAGACGCGGCAGCTCTTCCTCGAGCGCGCCCGTTTCCTCCTGAAAACCACGCTCGTCCTCTATCCGGCCTTCTGGTTCCTCGACCTGGTGATGGCGCCGGAGATGGCCGTCAGGTTTCTGCAGATCCGGGCCGCAGTCTGCGTCCTCTACCTGATCTCGCTGGCCGCGGTGTATTCCCGGCACGCCGCGCGCCTGGCGCAGCCGCTCGTCATGGCCTCGGCTCTGGCGTCGGCGGCCGGCATCTCGATCATGTCCAACCAGCTCGGCGGGTACGCGGGCAACTACTTCGCCGGCAACATGATCGTCCTCTTCGTGATCGGCTTCTTCCTGCCCTGGGAGCTGGGCGCCGCGGCGCTCCTGAGCAGCCTGATCATCGCCACGGACCTGGCGATCAACCTGGCGGCGCATCCCGCTTCTCGCGCGATGGTGGGGCCGCTGTTCTTCCTGAGCGGCTCGGGCGTCTTCACCTGGCTCGCGACGCTTTCGAGCCGGCGCACCCGGCGCCGCGATCTCTCTCTGCGGCTGCGCCTGGAGGCGGCGAACGAGGAGCTCAAGGAGCTGGACCGCGCCAAGAGCCGCTTCTTCGCCAATGTCACCCACGAGCTGCGCACCCCGCTGACCCTGCTCCTGGGTCCGCTGGAGACGCTGCTCGGAGAGGCTGCCGAGGCCGGTACCCCCGAGCGGCAGCGGCTGCTCCAGTCGATGATCACGAACGCCCACCGGCTCCTGCGGCAGGTGGATGCGCTGCTGGAGAGCGCACGGCTGGAGTCGGGCCGGCTGCGGCTGGAGCCGGAGCCGGGAAACCTGGGGACGCTGCTCTCCGAGCTGGTCGAGGCAGCGGTCCCGCTCGCCGAGCGCCGGGGGGTCGAGCTGGCCTCCGAAAAGCTCGACGCCCTGCCGGACGGCAGCTTCGATCCGGAGAAGGTGGAGATCATCGCGTCGAACCTCATCTCGAACGCGCTCAAGTTCACTCCCATGGGCGGGAGGGTGACGGTGAGATCGGTATCGGCGGGGGGCGGCGCGGACGACGGTTGGGTGGCTTTCGAGGTCGAGGACACCGGTCCCGGCATTCCGGCCGACGAGATGGAGCGGATCTTCCACCGCTTCCACCAGGTGGAGGGGACGTCGTCGGGCACGGGGCTGGGGCTGGCGCTCTCCCGAGAGCTGGCGCGGCTCCATGGCGGCGATGTCCTGGTGCGGAGCGAGCCCGGCGGGGGATCGCGGTTCCGCGTCGAGCTCCCGCGCGAGGCGCGGGCCCAATCCGAGCGCCGCCGCCAGCCGCGGCGCCGGGAGGACCAGCTCGCCCTGGCCCGCGCCGAGGCCCTGACCGCGCGCGAGTACGCCCGGCGCACCCGGCGCGAGACCCTCCTCGCCGACGTGGAGCTGCCGCGCGTCACGGGGGACGCTCCACAGGTCCGCCCGCAGCCGCCCGCCGGCGCGCCGCGGCTCCTCCTGGTGGAGGACAACGAGGAGCTGCGGAGCTTCATGGCCCAGCGGCTCTCCAGCCGTTATCAGGTGGAGGAGGCGGCGGACGGCAACGCCGGCCTCGCCGCGGCCCGGCGGACGACGCCCGACCTGATCGTCTCCGACGTGATGATGCCGGGCATGGATGGCCATGAGCTCTGCCGGCGGCTGCGCGCCGATCCCAGCCTGGTTTCCGTGCCGGTGATTCTGCTGACGGCGCGGGCAGGCTCCGAGGCCGTGGTGGAAGGGTTGGAGGTGGGGGCGGACGACTACGTGGTCAAGCCGTTCGCCCTGCGCGAGCTGGAGGCCCGCATCGCAGCGCACCTGCGGGCGCGGGAGATCGAGCGTCAGCTCCACGAGCGCGAGAGCCGCCTGGTGGCCATCGGGCAGATGACCAGCTCGGTGGTGCACGACCTGCGCAATCCCCTGACCCTGCTCGTGGGCTATGCGGACCTGGCGCACCGGCTGGCCGTACGCGGCGGCGAGAGCGTCATCGCCGAGGAGCTGGAGCAGGTGCAGGCCGCGTCGGACCGGCTGCGGCGGATGATCGAGGAGATCCTGGACTTCGCCCGCGGCGGCACGCCGAAGCTGGTGCTGGAGACGCTGCCGGCCCGCCGCTTCCTCGACGAGACGCTGGCTCCCCTGGCCGGCGACCTCGAGGAACGGGGGGTCGCCACCGAGATCCACCTCAAGCTGGACGAAGATCTGAAGGTAACGCTGGACCGGGACCGGATGCAGCGGGTGTTGGAGAACCTTCTGAAGAACGCCCGCGAGGCCGTATCGGCTGGCGTGGTCCGGCGGGTCTTCCTCCGCGCCTGGGTGGAGGATGAGGACACCCTGGCGATCCGGGTCGCAGATACCGGTCCGGGCATCCCGGACGAGCTGGCCGGCCATCTCTTCGAGCCGTTCGCCACGACCGGCAAGAAAGAGGGGACCGGCCTGGGTCTTGTCACGGTGCGCAACCTGGTCAAGGCGCACGGCGGCGAGATCCGGGTCGAGACCGCCGCCCCCGAAGGCGGCGCGGCGTTCACGATTACGCTGCCGCTCACCCCGGCGGAGTCGGAGACTCTGTCCCGCCTTGGCCCCCTGGCCGCACTCTAGAACCAGTTTGTAGGTCTATTATCTTATTTGGGAGGGGTCCGTTCATGCGTAGGCACATGCTGCATTACTCCATTCTGCTCGTCGTATCCATCGCGGGTCTCCTGGTGCTGCTGGGTTTCGGCGCCAGGCTTCAACCGCCCGTCTCCGCGGGGGCGGAAGCGGCAGTTTCCACTGACCTGGCCGCCGGGCTCCGCGAGACCCTGGCGGATCCGCTGAGCCGCCTGCTGCTCCAGATCGTCGTGATCGTGGTCGCGGCCCGGCTCGCGGGGACGCTCTTCCGGCGGATGGGGCAGCCTGCCGTGATCGGGGAGATGGTGGCCGGCATCCTGCTCGGCCCGTCCCTGCTCGGCCTGCTGTTCCCCGATGCCCTCAACTTCCTGTTCCCGGCGGCCTCCCTGGGCACGCTCAAGCTGTTCAGCCAGGTCGGCGTCATCCTCTTCATGTTCCTGGTCGGCATGGACCTGGACCTCCGGCATCTGCGCGAGAAGGCGCACGCGGCGGTCATGGTGAGCCACGCGAGCATCCTCCTGCCGATGCTCCTCGGCGTGGGGCTCGCCCTGTTCCTCTACACCTCCCAGGCGCCCGCGGGCGTGGCGTTCACGTCGTTCGCCTTGTTCATGGGAATCGCCATGAGCATTACGGCCTTTCCGGTGCTGGCGCGCATCCTGGAGGAGCGCGGCCTCTCGAAGACGCCGCTCGGCACGACTTCGATCGCCTGCGCCGCGGTCGACGACGTCACGGCCTGGTGCCTGCTCGCCGTGGTCGTGGCGATCGCACGCTCGAACGGCATCGCGCCGGCGTTCCTGACCATCGGCCTCGCGCTCGCCTTCGTCGGCTTCATGCTCCTGGTCGTCCGCCCCTGGGTGGACCGCACCCTGACGAACACCAGAATCAACAGCAAGACGATCATGGCGGGTACGGTGGTGTTCGCCTTCGCGGCCGCCTGGATCACCGAGGTGATCGGCATCCACGCTCTGTTCGGCGCCTTCCTGGCCGGCGTCGTGGCCCCGTCCCAGAAGGCGTTCCGGGCCGGGTTGCGCGAGCGCCTGGAGGTGCTCGTGTCGGTCCTCCTGCTGCCGCTCTTCTTCGCCTTCACCGGCCTGCGCACCCAGATCGGTCTGCTCGACGACGGCGCGAGCTGGCTGATCTGCGCCGCGGTGATCGGGTTCGCCATCGTCGGCAAGCTGGGCGGAAGCACCCTGGCCGCGCGTTGGACCGGCATGGGCTGGCGCGACTCCTTCTCGATCGGCGCCCTCATGAACACCCGCGGCCTCATGGAGCTGATCGTGCTCAACATCGGCTACGACATGGGCATCCTCTCCGGGAAGATCTTCGCCGTCATGGTCATCATGGCCCTCGTGACCACCTTCATGACCGCACCGCTCCTCGAGCTGATCGAGGCCCGCAAGCGCAAGGAGGGGCTTCAAGAGTCCCTCGCCTCCATCTGATCCCAAGATTTGACTCCCATCCGGTAAGCCGGATCATCTCTCCAACGGTTTGAACGCCGCGGTGACCCTCGAACGGGTTGCCGCGGCTCAAGCTATTGAGATCGAAGCCCATCGTTTCTGTACGAGTCCCCCGTCCCTCCGTACCACGCGGGAGAACCACTCGTACGCCGGGGGGGAGGACAAAAAGAAAAAGCCCGGGAAACCCCGGGCTCGATCTGAACCACCTCAACCCTTGATCGGAAAAGACAAACTGCAGGTAACTTCCCTCCGGACTCCAAAACTCCAAGAACTTCATGACTTCAGGCAACCGGTCACTGTCGCCTTGTGTGAACAGAGAGTAACAAGGAAGGCTCTAAAAGATCCTCAGGATTGGCCTCAGATAGCCTCAAACTTCCTCAAAGAAGGTCAAAGAGAGCCTCTCTTCCGCCCGTTCACCGCCGAAAAGCCACAAGATGTAGTAGTAGTGCGCTGCACTGACCCCAAAAGACTGCCGGCGAGGAATCCGGGCTTGCCGGAATCCCCGATCCGAAACAGAATACGGGGTCTATTCAAAGGTACGGCTCCGGTGCCCCCTCGGGGAGGTTGCCGAGGCATGGAGGACGCTTGCTGAGACAATTCCTGCGCCGGATTCCGCTCTTCGCCGACCTGGAGGACGGCCAGCTCCAGCGGCTCGAAGGGATGATCCGGGAGGAGAACAGCCCGGCGAAGCGGGTCATCTTCCGCGAGGGGGACTTGGTCGATGCCTTCTACATCGTCAAGGACGGTCTGGTGACGGTGTACCGCGAGGAGAAGGGCAAGCCGTTGCAGGTATTGGCTCGCCTGGAGGACGGAGGCTACTTCGGGGAGATGGGGCTGCTCAACGACAAGGCCCGGCGTTTCGCCTCCGCCCGCACGACCCTTCCCTCGGTCCTGCTGCGGATCGAGAAGCACGACCTCGTGGAGCTGATGGCCGAGATCCCGATCCTGGAGCTCAAGTTCCGCGCCGAGGTGATCCGGCGGCACGGCATGAACGTTTCCGCCCTCCTCGCCCTGGCGGGGCAACGGGACGTCCGCATCCGCCTGGGGGTCGACGCCGTGATCGTCCTGGAGGACGGCCAGGCGATGCCCGTTAAGCTGGAGAACCTGTCGATCGGCGGGATCGGGCTGAGCGGGGGGCCGACCGGCTGGGACGTGAAGCAGCCCGTGCGCTTCTCCGTGGCGCTCCCGGACGAGGAACCGATCCTGGAGGTCATCGGCATCGTCACCTGGAAAGAAGGCGACACGATCGGAGTCGCCTTCGACTCGGACGTGGCCGGCGATCCCAACCGCATCCACCGCGTCGTGCGGCGCTTCCTCGACAGCCGGCGCTAACCCTCCGGCGACTCCGGCGAGCTCTCGACTTCGACCCGCTGCCCCAGCTCGAGCGGACAAATGACCTGCTGCTACCTGGTCCAGAGCCATTGCGATCCCCAGCAGGTGCTCCGTCTGGTCCGCACGCTGAAGCGGTCCTCTCCGGAGGCGCTGGCGCTGGTGGTGCACGACGGGAGGACGGTCGAGCTCGATCCCGGGCCGTTCCGGGAGCTCCCGGGCGTGGAGGTGCTCGTCCGGCGCGACCGGGTGGCGCGCGGCGAGTGGTCGGTGCTGTCGCCTCTCCTGGCCGGTTTGAAGGAACTGGCCGGCTGGTCTTTCGACTGGCTGGTCTATCTCTCGGGACAGGACTATCCGGTCCGGCCGCTGCCCGATTTCGAGGCGGAGCTGGCCACCACGCGGTATGACGGCTTCCTGGCCTGGTGGGACGTTCTCGGAAAGGAGAGCCCTTGGAAGCCCCGGCAGGGGCAGTCGCGGTACTACCCCCAGTACCGGAGGTTTCCCGACGGGGCGAGAGGCCTTCTGAGGATGGTCCGGTTCCTGGGCAAGGTCTCGCCCCTGCGGTTTCATTTCACCTACGGTCCGTTCGTGGGGTGGCAGTCCCGGCGCACGCCGTTCGCGGGGCCGGTCCGCTGCTATGGCGGATCGCAGTGGTGGACCCTCTCGCGGCCAGCCGTCGAGTACCTCTGGGAGGCGATTTCTTCGGAAGACCGGCTGGTGCGATGGTTCCATCGGACGATCGCCCCCTGCGAGTCCATGGTGCAGACGGTGCTCGTCAACAGCGGCCGTTTCGAGCTCTGCCCGGACAACCGGCGCTACACGGATTTCGCGGGGAGCCGGGACGGACGGCCCCGGACCCTGACGCGGGACGACCTGCCGCGGTTCGCGGCAGGCCGTTTCGATTTCGCCCGCAAGTTCGAGATGGCGAAGGACCCCGAGCTTCTGGACCTGATCGATTCCCAGGTGCTCGGGCTGTGAGGCCGGTCTACTCGACGGGCTCCAGGTGGATCATGCGGTAGCCCTTGCCGAGCATGTCGCGCCACTTGGCGACCAGGGCCGGACCGTCGAGCATCCCCGGCAGCTCCTCGCTGCCTCCGCCGCCGAGGACGACTCCGTCGTAGAGCCTCTTGCCGTCCTCCATGTAGGTCTCGACGTCCCACAGGCCGCTGCCGCCGGCGGCGCGCTTCTCCTGGAACTGCTCCCAGGTCGTGGCGTTCCAGATGCCGTAGCTGCCCGGAGCTTCGATGAAGACGCCGGCGTAGAGGTTGCGGCTCCCTCCCGCGGGCTTGTAGATCTCGAGGTCGATCAGCCGGAGCTGCTGGTTGACGAGCTGCTGCCACTTCCGGAGGAAGTCGCCGCGGTCCTGGCCGACCCAGAGGGAGTGCATCTCCGTGCCGTTGCGGTAGACGCCGACGAAGAGGGTCTTCCCCTTCTCGACGTAGATCTCCATGTCGATGAGCTGCATCTGCTTGTCGGAGTCTTCGTTGTCGGTGTGCTTCGTCCACTGCTCCATGAAGGGTTCCCACTCCTGGCCGACGGTGATCTCCGAAGCGTCGACTCCGCTGCGGAAAATTCCGCCCCACAGCCGCTTGCCGCCGTCGACCCAGGTCTCGACGTCGATGGGATGCACCCCGCTGCCGGCGAGCTCCTGAGCCTTTTTCTGGAAGGCGGGCCACTCCTGGCCGAGGACCACCGCGTGCCCCTTGGGCTCGGTCTCCTTGCGGAAGATCGCGAGGAACTGGCGCGGCGCGGCCTTGATCACCTTGCCGCCCGCGGGCACCGCGGCCGACGGCGCGGTCAGGGTGGACTCCATGCTGTCCGCGAGCAGGGTGAGGACCACCGAGGCCTGTTCGGGATTGGTCAGCTTGAGCTCGTAGTCGCCGCCGCCCGTGAGCGAGACCGAGCCCTTCGCCGCCTCGTCCCAGGTCTCGCCAAACCAGCCGTCGTCCTCGAAGAGCGTGCAGCTCACCGTGGCCGGGTACTTCGCGACTTCGACCGTCTTGTTGATCGGGAGGGTGTCCGGGTTGGTGGCGATCGCCGCGGCGACCATCTCCACCTCCTTGCCTCCCGACTCGCAGGTCAGCCGGAGCTCGCAGGAACCCATCTCCTCGCAGCTCGAGATGTACATCTTGGTGACGGTGATTCGGCCCTGGGCCTGCGCTGCCATCGCGCCACCCAGGAGCAGGGCGCAGACGATCGCCAACGTGGTTCGAGCTTTCATGGGGTAGCCTCCGTAAGGTTCACGCCTACCCTATCGCAAACCGGGGTGTCTCGGGCAGGGGGGGAGAAGGTATCCTCCTCCTGAATGCTGCCTATCGAAGAGATCCTGGATTCCGCAGCGCGGTCTTTCCTGCAGCCCCCGCAGCCCCTGCAGCCCCTGCAGCCCATCGGCCGTTCGCGGGAGGGGCGCGACATCCTCGGCGCGGTGCTGGGCTCGGGACCCCGCCACGTCAGCCTGATCGGCGGATGCCATCCCGACGAGCCGGTGGGGCCGGCCATGCTCCGCCGGCTCGTCGGCTATCTCTCCTCCCGCCCGGACGACCGCTACACCTGGTACATCGTCCCGCACGTCAATCCGGACGGCGAGGCCCGGAACGCGGCCTGGAGCGAGCCCGGTCTTCAGGCGGGAGTCTTCGACCTCGGCCCCTTTCTTAGGCACGCGGTACGGGAGAAGCCGGGCGACGACATGGAGTTCGGCTTTCCTGACCTGCGCCCCGAGAACCGGGCCGTGGCCGAATTTCTCGCCGGAGGGGCGCCGTTCATTCTGCACGGCAGCTTCCACAGCATCGCCTTTGCCCCCGGGCCCTGGTTCCTGATCGAGCCGGCCTGGATCGATCGGACGGCGAGCCTGCGCAACGCGCTCCGGGAGCGGGTGCGCGCCCTGGGCTACGGGGTGTTCGACGTGGACCGCGGGGGGGAAAAGGGCTTCCGGCGCATCGACGAGGGGTTTTCGACCCGTCCCGACTCGCGCTCCATGATCGCCTGGTTCGAGGAGAGGGGAGACCCGGCGGCCGCGGCGAAGTTCCGGCCCAGCTCCATGGAGTACGTGCGCTCCCTGGGAGGGGACCCCTTCACCTTCGTCTCGGAGATGCCGCTCTTCCTGCGTCCCCTCCCCGAGGGAGACACCGGCCGTCCGGACGATCCGATCTTCCGCGCCTGGCTGGAGCGGGTGGCCCTTTCCGGGGATGATCAGGTCCGCGGCATGCCCATCCGGGACCAGATGCGCCTGCAGCTCGCTTTCCTGGACGAGGCTCTTCAGGCCGCCAGGGGCGACGAGTCGTAGCGCGCCAGCAGGTCGGCCGCGTCGTCGTAGATGGCGAGTGCGCCCTTCAGGTCCTCGTCCTTGAAGCCGCCGCAGCGGAAGGCGATCACCTTCACGCCGGCCGGCGCCGCGGCCTGAATGTCGTAAGGCGTATCCCCCAGCATCACGAGCTCCTCCGCGGGGAGACCGATCCGGTCCAGGGCGGAGTGGATGAGATCCGGATCGGGCTTGGAGTGCTCCGTGTCGCTCGCCGAGGTGCTCTCTTCCATCAGGTCCTCGACCTCGGCGATCTTCAGCAGCTTCTCGACCTCGTCGGCCTTCGAGGAGCTGGCTGCGACCAGCCGCAGCCCTCGCTCCCGCATCCGGCTCAGCAGGGCGCGGACCTCGGGGAAGGGACGGAGACCGGGCATGAACTTCTCCTTGAAGAGATCGCTCCGCTCCTTGCTGATCTTCTCCCCCAGCTCGCTCTCCGCTTCGATGCCGGCGACCCGGGGGAGCAGGTTGTCCCCTCCCATCCCGATCAGGGGCCAGATCTCTTCGGGTGTGACGGCGAAGCCGTGCGCCTGCAGCACCTCCACCCAGGCCTGCACGTGGGCCCCGTTGCTGTCCACCAGCGTGCCGTCGATGTCCAGAATTACGCCTTGATATCGCATGAGCCGGGAGGTAACGCAAGAGGTGTACCATCTCAGTACTTGATTGCTGTCACTCTTTCGGCACCCTGCCGGCACTTAATGGAAGGCCGGGAACAAGCCGGCCATCTCATCTCATCTATTTCGGGGGAGGCTGCAACGTGGAAAGGGTCTGTGTCGTCGGTGCCGGCCTGGTCGGTTCCCTGCTTTCGAACTTTCTTGCCCGCGAGGGCTATGACGTCCATCTCTTCGACCGCCAGTCGGACCCGCGCCGGGGGCGCCGCTCCTCGGGCCGGTCGATCAACCTGACGATCTGCGAGCGCGGCTTCGCCGCCCTGGACCGCGTCGGCGCCGGCGACCGGGTGAGGGAGATCTCGGTCCCCTGCCATGGCCGCTACATCCATTCGGTGGACGGCACGGTCGACTACCAGCCGTACGGCAACCGCTCCGAAGCCATTCATTCCGTGGCCCGCAACGAGCTCAACGACGTGCTGATCGACATGGCGCTGGCGCAGCGCGGGATCCACGTCCATTTCGAAGAGAAGTGCCTGGAGGTCGACCTGGAGACCCCCGAGGTCACCTTCCAGAACCTGCGCACCAACGACGTCACCCGCTTCCGGGCGGACCGGGTGTTCGGCGCCGACGGGGCGAACTCCAGGGTGCGGGCGGCGATGCAGCTCGTCCCGGGCTTCCGCCAGCGGCAGGAGTTCTTCGAGCAGGCCTACAAGGAGATCTCGGTGCCGCCCTCGGCTTCCGGCGACTGGGCGCTCCCGGCCGGGATCCACATCTGGCCGCGGCGCCACTACATGCTGATCGGCTTCCCGAACCGCGACCGTACCTTCACGTTCGCGCTCCACATGCCCTTCGAGGGGGAGCCCTCGTTCTCGTCGATCCGGACGCCGGAGGCCCTCCTGGAGCTCTTCCGCCGCTCCTTCCCGGACGCGTTGCCGTACGTCCCCAACCTGATCGAGGACTACTTCGGCCGGCCCGAGAGCAAGATGATCACGGTCCGCTGCGCGCCGTGGGTCTACGACGAGAAGGTGGCCCTGATCGGCGACGCCGCGCACGCCATCGTCCCCTCCTACGGGCAGGGCGCGAACTGCGGGTTCGAGGACTGCTCGGTCCTCTACGACTGCCTGCAGGCCGCGGGCGGCGACTGGGGCAAGACGCTGCGGGACTTCGAGGCGAGCCGCAAGCCGAACGCGGATGCCATCGCCGACCTGGCGCTGGAGCACTTCCACGAGCTGCGCGACTTCGTGGGCAGCTCCGAATTCCTGCTGCGCAAGGAGCTGGAGCGCTGGGTCAACGAGCTCTACCCGGACCGCTATGCGCCGCTCTACTCCCTGATCTCGTTCACGAACGTGCCTTACGCCGAGGCCATGCGGCAGGACCACGAGCAGCGCACCCTGGTGGACCGTCTTCTGAAGGTCCCGGACGTGCGCGAGAAGCTCGGCAGCCCCGAGGTCCGGGAAATGGTCGATGCCTTCATGCTGTCGGTGCCCCACGGCTCGGAAGTCACTTCCCCGTGCCCCGAAGTCACTTCCCCGCGGCTCGGAAGTGAGTTCCCCGTGCCCTGAAGTCACCGGTTGCCCGGACGACTTGGGCAGTTGCCCGGACGACCTGGGCAGTTGCCCGGATGATCTGGGCAGTTGCCTGGATGACTTGGGCAGTTGCCCGGACGATCTGGGCAGTTGCCCGGACGACTCGGGAAGGTGCCCGAACCGTCCGGGAAGGTGCCCGAACCATCCGGGAAGGTGCCTGAACCGTCCGGGAAGGTGCCTGAACCGTCCGGGAAGGTGCCTGAACCGTCCGGGAAGATCCCCAGGTCACTCGGCTACATGCCCGAGTCGCTCGGGTTCCTCACCGAGCTCCTCATCCTTTCCTTCGCAAGAGCGTCGCGAGCCGGGCGATCAGCTCGGCCGTCACCCGTTCCTCTTCGCAGGCGCGCTGGAAGAGGACGAGGGCGGCCGTGGCCTCTCGGTGGACCTCCTGGGCCGAGAAGATCGCCATCAGCTCGGCCGCGAGACGCTTGAGCTCCTCGGTGCGTCCCTGCCGGGACAGCAGCAACGCCAGGTCGAGGGAGACCAGCGCCATGCTGTAGAGCACCCCGTGCTTCATAAACTCCTGCTGGACCTCCCGGTACGCGGCTTCGGCCTCGTCGAGCCGGTCTAACCCGAAGGCGATGTTGCCTTCCGTCCACCGGAGTCTGACCCGATCCAGAGGGAGGGCCGCTTTGCGGAAAAGCTCCTGGACTTCGGGGAGCAGCTCCAGGGCTTCGGTAAATTGGTCTGCCCGGGAGAGGGCAACTAGGAGGTTGTACATCCCAGACGCGAACAGGCGCGGCTCCTGTCCTTGGTCGATCTCCTGAGGAGTTCTCCGCAACCAGTCGATCGCCTGCTCCAAGTCTTCCATCTCGCGGAAGAGCTTGGCTTGCTTGAGGAAGACCTTTGCGAGCCCATGTGGATCGCCTTCCTGACGATAGAGGTCGCGAGCCCGATCGAAAAGCTCTCCGGCTTCTTCAAACCTCCTCTGGTCCATTCTGAGGGAGCCTTTCATGTCCAGTACCTCGGCCTCAGCCCAGGCATTGCCCGTCTGGCTTCGCTCCAGGCAGCACTCCGCCTCGCGGAAGGAGGACTCGGCACTCAGCAGCTCTCCGACCACGCGCCGGGCGTTCCCCAGGTGAGCAAAGGCCCGCGCCCGCAGGTCGAGTAACCAGCCCGAGTCGTACGCCGAGCTCAGGTGACGGGATACCACTTCCGCCAGTTCGGCTCGCTCAAGGGCCTTTCTCGGATTCTCGGAGACGACCTCTCGGCACCGCTGAAGCAGGAACTGGGTGAGTCCCCAGGTGTGGAGGTCCTCATTCTCCTCGGCCCGTCGGAGCTGCTCCGAGAAGGGAAGCTCCTCCAAGTGACCGAGCAACTCCGGAGCCTCCCTCCACTCCAAGACACCAATCTCCTCGTCGCTGTGACCAGCCTCCTTCGTGAGGCGGCGGATCTCTTCGTACTGGCCTCTGCAAACCGGACAACGTTCCTGAAGGTGCGGCGCGATCTCTCGCAGAACCGCCTCATGCTCCAACCGTCCCGCCAACCACTTTGCCATCGTTTCCAGCGTCGGATGATCCATCGAGCCTCCTCTGCGATGTGTCTCTGGATAAGAGTTGCCGCAGAGGGGATATTTATGACACGCCAAGGCAAAAAAGTCGGGGCCGGATCGGAGCCGGCCCCGGATCGGCTCTAACCGTCGGGGTCGATCATCTGCCCGTTGTCGCCATCGCTCCCGGGAGTTGGCTGACCGTTGGGGTCGATCAACTTCCCGTTGTCCCCGGAATCCCCGGCCCAGAGGCTGAGGAACGTCTGTCCCAGCCAGTCGAGCAACCCGCGAACCTGCTCACGGATGGCAACGGGACCGTCCGGGCCGGAATCGACCGGCAAGGCCCAGGCAGCCGCGGGCAGGAGGGCGAGGCTCCCCGCGAGAGCCAAAGCGGGGAGCCGACGGCGCAAAGAACGTGGACCCATGGCATCCACTCCTTGAAGGCCGATCTCGGACGGCACCATTGCCGCCGGAGTGGGCCTCTATAGGAGAGAGTGCTTTGAACGCGGGAGGGTGGGGAGGGGAGGCGCGAACAGCGTATGGGAAACGAAGAACGTGGCTGTGCCGTAGGCGGCCCGGAGGGAGATATGCATCAATTTCCAGAAATGTAAGCGACCGGGGAGCCGCCTTACTGCTCCATTGCCTCCATTGACGGCCAGGGGGGGGTAGGAGTAACCTTTTTAAGAGCAGCAGCGAGTTCAGGTTGCTGCAGAGGTTCGGCGGTCAGAACCTTCAGCCTGTGAGGCTCACTGAGAGCCAGGAGGTATAAACATGGTTTCGAAGAAGGATCGGGGTGATTACGAGGAGGGACAGCGGGACAGTAAGAAGGGCACGATCGATCAGGTCGTTAATGACATCAGCGGGAATCATCCTGGCACAGATTCCTACTACAAGGGGCGTAAAGGCGAGCAGCTCGACAGCGACAAGAAGAAGAAGTGAAAGTGGGCAAGATACTCGGGACGCTGCTGAGCTGAACGGGTGCTTGGAGAGTGGGTAGCTACTCCATTCCGGTAAGAGGAGCTCCAAGAGAGCCCGGTACTTTCCGAGAAAACTCTACTTCTCAGAGGTGATTGCAGTGCCACGTGGTATTCTGCCTGCTTGTGTTGTCATTTGTGTCACGATCAGCATGCCCCCATCATATGGCAGTTCTGCGGATTTTTTTACTTTAGCTCCATGCCGCATAATAGACACCCGACTTGAGCAACAGCCCCTTAGGCCAGGGTTTAACAGGGTGCTCGCCGGCCTTGAGAAGTGCGATGTACCGCCGACCGCTACTGCTATCGCTGTAAACATCACTGCCATTTCACCGACTGCGGCAGGTCATCTCACTATCTGGCCCTCCGCTCAGCCAAGGCCCCCATCAAGCGTCATCAACTTCGCGCCCAAGGTGACACGTGCAAACAATGGTATAGTAGCGCTCTCCTCGAACGGTCTGGGGGAAGTCTCGGTGCAGGCCTCTCTAACGACATTAGATGGGCGTGTCGACCTCGTTGTAGATGTGATGGGCTACTTTCAGCCGGCGAGTCCTCCATGCAGGGGCATGAATCTGTCACAAGATCAAATCGAAGCTGCCGTTGCCGGCGCCTTGGAGGGCATACCTCATCCACAGAGCGAAAATTTCACCTCCGTGCTCGCAAAGGCCGGCGCACAACTGGAGTGTTCGTTCTTTGAACAACCGAAGGCTTCAGGATCTGACACCCTTCCGGTGTCGAGTACGGAGTTGCCCAATACGACCGATTGCGACAATGCATACTGTTCTTATGTCCAGTATTGTGGACCTGGAACCAGCTTGACTTTACCGGTTCTCGGAGATCTAAAGGTCAGTGATTGCCTTAACCGCACCTGTTTTGAGCACGATAGATGCTACGCCAATAGCTGTGTAAGCAGCTCGTGCAATTTCTCCGGTCGATCTCATACACAGAGCTGCGATGCCCCGTTCTATTCCGTTTGCGAGGTAGGTGCTTGCGCGGATGGAAGCCGTCTCAACGAAGTAGATGTTTCAGTATGTGAAATCGCAAAGGCCGGGCCAAGGCGTGCCACTCCTCCCCAATGCGGCTTCCAGCCATGTGCGTATAATGGCGCAACGTGTGACCCTAGCACACGGAAATGCTCCGGCACAGGTGGGATCGTAGCAGGTTCATATTGCTTAACCTTCGGCCAGCTTGAGGGTTGGAATGGCACTGCTCGTAGTGAATATACACATACAACAGCCACCTGCGTTGAGCCGCCTGTCAGTAGCCATAGCAGCGAACGGTATGTTTATACCGGCTTTTCTCTTGGAATTGCTGCTGTCGCCACGAAATGCCAAGACGGGAATTGGAAGGTGACGACTGAAAGGGGGACTTTCCGCGGCACTGAGTGTGGCGATGAGGGAACGACGTTCTATTCTGTTTCGAGCTCTGGCCTGCTTACTGGTGGCTTCGATGTCTCCGAATCCTGTTATGCAAAGCAAGACGACGGAGCCTATAACTCAACACAGGCATCGCGAAGTTCTGGGTACGTTATTGACCTTGAATCACAGCAAACATTTGGAAGCTACCTCCAAACCTATAACTCATCGGGCATCTACTACTACTACCCAGCCGTCCCATGTAGTTATAACAACCAGCAGAGTTATTGGGCTACTTGGTCGGATTCAATACAAGTGTATCGTTGTTCCTATGATCAGCCCTGCAACTAACATATCAAATGTCAACCGAGTGTAGAGGAGAATCTCAAAAATCTAGCCTTCGCTCGCGCAGCGAACCAGCGAATACGTCTGTCGCCTCCGTCAGACGGTGGGACGGGTGAGGGGTACGCTCTTAAGTGCAGCAGGGATATAAGCTTGTGTCTGGCGAGTGAGTGTTAGAGTGGGGCGGCAATTCCCGCCAGAATAGGTGTCTGGCGAGTGTTAAAGGAGAGCCTATAATTTACCCTTTCCTCTCCGCCGCGGACGGCTCCTGCAGCGCTTTCCCAGGTGGCCTTCTCATCTGTGGCAAGCTGTTTGACCGCGCAGAATCGTTAGAAAGTAGGGCCTCATCAGCCCTGTCCGGAGTTGCTCTCGGCTTCTTGGGCGCACCTCTCCCGTCCTGGAGGTTTTCCAGCTCCAAAAGGACTTGAGTTGTGAGGGTAGCGTCCTTCTCACTTCCTCCGGCGTATCTGCCGCACTCATTCCTGGATGGAAATTCGCAGCGAGGTCTCTCTCGGAACGTCTGGCACTTCTCGGGGGTCCCCCAGCGGCTCTCCGTATGCGCAGGGTGTGAGCGGCAGCATCAGAATCATCAACAAAGAATCAACTGCGCAACTGATAGAAACGAGCCTCAATTACGGAACGGAGGCTCAGATGAAGCTCGCAGTCTTGGCGCTCGCGATGTTCGTGTCGTCCGCCGTCGTAGCCGCAGAGCAGGAGGCCGATCTAGGGCTCGTCCGGCGGAGTCCTGCACCCGCCATCGAAAGCGGTGCCGACTGCTTGGGCGGAATCAGCTACGACGATGGCAGCTTCGAGGAGGGCTACGGATTCGCAACTGGGGTCTTCGCGGGTACATACGCCATGCGGTTCGATCTACCTGGTGGAGCCAACCGCATCGACGCCATCTGCATCTGCTGGCAAAGCATTGGCGGAGCCGCACATGATCATGGCCTTCGAATCTGGGCAGCCGATGGGCCGGGCGGAGGGCCAGGTACCCTCCTCAGCGTGCTTCCCGCTGCGAGCGTTACAGGGGTAAGCGCGGCCCCGAAGTTCTTCCGCTATGAAATCCCTGGAGGGTTGCTCGTAGGCACGAGCAGTGTCTATGTCGCGCCGACTTGGGCTGCATCCCTCTTCCCGAATCGCTTTGTCTGTGCGGACGAGAATGGCTCTTCGACTCAGCCGGGCTTCGTCGGCGTATTCGGGGCTGCATCCAATCCCGACATCAAGCCGACGGACCAACTCGGATCCCCTACCATTTTCCCAAATTACCGCAATCTTGGCGTCCGTGTCGAAGCCGTCGCTACGAGTGCCTGTGTCCCCTCCTCGAAGGCTCTCTGCCTCAACCACGGCCGCTTCAGGGTCGAGGCCACATATAGAACGGCCGCTGGCCAGGAGGGAACGGCTGACGTGGTGAAGCTCACTGACGAGACGGGCTACCTATGGTTCTTCAACTCATCGAACGTAGAGGCTGTCGTCAAGGTGCTCGACGCGTGTGCTCTGAATGGCAAATTCTGGATTTTTGCTGGAGGCTTGACCGACGTGCTTGTCCATCTGACAGTGACGGACGGTGAAACTGGTAACTTTAAGACCTATACCAACCCCCAAGGCAAGCCATTCCAGCCGATCCAAGACACAGCCGCGCTTCCTTGCAACTGACACACCAGTCCGTAAGGTCAAGAGTGGAGGTACCCCAGCCAAATGTCAGGCGAATGTTCAGGCAGATTCAAGGCTGGACCTAGTAGCTCCATGGTAGAATGGAGAAGTTTCCCCTAGCAGCTACCTAATAACGGCTTGGATTCCGCGTACCGGTTTCGAACCGAAGGAGGCATAATGGCTATCTCGCGAACTGTTGCGACCATCCTATCCCTGACCCTTGCGGCACCGTCCCTCGCGCAGGCACCTCTGCCCATTCAAGCCCCAATCGTGTGTGGCACGCCTGAGCCTGATTTGCGTGTAGCGCGTCAACGGGATGCGCTCGCGCGTAGCCTCTTTAACCCGGAGGCAGCGAAGGCGTACCAAATTCCGATTGCATTCCACGTAATTGCCGCTGGGAAGAAGGACCGTATTTCGCTTTCGCGGATTCAAGCCTTGGTCAACAACTTGAACGTCAGTTTCGCTGGTACACCCTTTAGCTTCTTTCTCCACCGAGCCGATTTAATCAATAAGAAGGCATGGCATGATGATTGTGGGCCGGGCACCAAGAATGAAAAGGCGATGAAAAAGAGTCTGGCCATTGACCCCGCGCATGTCGTTAATATCTACAGCTGCAACCCCCGCGTTAAAGGCCTCCCGCCAGGACTTGTGATCCTTGGAATGGCGACATTCCCCGATCAGTATCCCGAAAACAGTACCAGTCATGGTATAGCCCTGCACCCAAGCGCTCTGCCTGGAGGTTCGGATCCTGACTATGGCACTTACGGCTTGGTGGGTATCCACGAAATGGGGCACTACCTGGGTCTTTTCCACACCTTTCAGGGTGGGTGCAGTGATGGTGATTTAGTCGCAGACACCCCCGCACAGGCCTCTGCGCATTTCGCATGTCTAATAGGTATCGATACTTGCTCCGGTGCTCCGGGCGCGGACGACACGCGAAACTTCATGAACTACTCCAATGATCAGTGCATGAACCATTTTACGCCACTTCAGGTTGAACGTATGCTCATTCAGACTGGATTTTTCCGGCCTAGCCTCTAGAGAGCTCAGCCTCTCAAGTGCCAGGACCTCGCGAGAGGGGCCCCGGGATAAGAGTGCCACGTGCTTGATAAGGACCATCTTCTCTGCCGAACAAGCACGTGGCACCTACTAACCCTGATCGCAGGTCAGGGCAGACCGTAGACGATCATCGACAGACCTCCCGTCAAGGGAAACAGGTGCAGCAGGGACTCGCGCGGGCCTCCGTCGAAGCTGCCCACCAACCAGCCGTTCGTGGACAGATTGGAGAAGCAACACAGGGAGTAGGTGTGATCGTAGGAATAGCCGGTACCGCTGGAGATATAGACGTTCACATCGATCGCCGAGTCGCTGATCCTGGTATGGAAGATGTCGGCGAGCCCGTTGCCATCGAGGTCCCCGATCCGCCACGCCACCGGCCCCGAGGCAGCCGCCCCCAGGTTGCTGGAGGTGAACGCGGTGGAGAAGCCTGTGCCGTTGGAGCGGTAGACAATCAGCCCCACTGAGCCTTGATGGTTGTAGGGCTGGAAGATGTCGGTGAGGCCGTCACCATCCATGTCCCCTGCCAACCACCCGAGGGCGCCCGACCCCTGCCCCATGTTGCCGACGGCGAAAACGGCGGCGTAGCCGGTGCCGGTGGCGCGGTAGGCGATCAGCCCGAGGGTACCGTTGTTGTTGAAGGGTTGGAAGATGTCGGTGCGCCCGTCACCGTCCATGTCGCCCGTCAGCCAGGCAAGGCCCGTAGATCCCTGCCCCATGTTGCCGTTGGTGAACCAGAGCGAGTAGCCCGTACCGGAGGAGCGATAGACGTTGAGCCCGAGCCGGCCGCCGTTGTTCCACAGGTGGATGAGGTCGGTGCGCCCGTCGCCATCCGCGTCGCCAGTCCGCCACGCCACCGCTCCCGAGCCAGCCCCCATGTTGCCGGAAGCAAACGCGGTGGCGTAGCCGGTGCCGGTGGAGCGGTAGACGATCAGCCCGAGTGAGCCGTTGTTGTTGAAGGGCTGGAGGATGTCTGTGAGCCCATCGCCATCCATGTCGCCAGTCAGCCATGCCAGCGCGTAGGCTCCCTGGCCCATGTTGCCGCTGGTGAAAGCATTGACATAGCTCGTCCCTGTGGACTGGTAGACGTGCAGCCCGAGAGTGCCGTTGTTGCTCCAGGGGTGGAGGACGTCGGTACGGCCGTCGCCGTCCATGTCTCCTGACAGCCAGGCTACCGAGCCTGGGCCAGTGCCCAGGCTGCTTATCCAGAGGACGTTGAATTGGGCGTGCGCCTCACGGGAGAGCAGCGCAACCAAGGTAACCAGCAGGCAGGCAAGTCGATTGAGTTTCATGCGAGCTCCTTCTGAAGGCAGAACCTTTATGGTTCAGTCATCAAGGTGCGGGAGGTTGGACTTTTCGCGCTTCCCGGCAAGCACATCGTGGCCGTCCCTTGCAATTGTGCGCGCCGACTTCCCACTCTTCTGGAGGAGCAACACTCGCCTGTGGTTTGGACAACTGCCTCCGGAGGGAGATGAAGCCTATGCCATGGACCCTGACGCAATGGTTGAGGGACAACTACATCGCCAATCCCGGCACCTTCGGGGTCGACTACCTCTATCACCGCGTCCCGCCCGCAGCACCGACGGGGTGGGTAGCCGACTGGTTCGCGCACGTCCGGACCAACTTTCTGGCCGGCGTGCCGTCGCCGAATCGCGTGGCAACGCTGCAGGTCTTCCAGCAGGCGGCGCAGAACACCTTGCGCAATCACCTCAGGATTGGCACCGCGGTCACGGGTATCATCGCCGCCCTGGACCTCGACGCCCAGCAGCATCTGGACAACGTCGAAGCCGGTCTGATCGCCGGGGCGCCGGCGCCGGCCCCCATCCTTCCGCATTCCCCCGAGTACCTGACGCCCGGCGTCATGTGCACGGGCACGCCGGTCGACCTCGGTAACAACTCGGTTGCGGTCTGGGTTGGCCGCGACGCCTACAGCGCCAATCATGGACAGGCCGCCAACTTCGCGTATTTACAGGGAGGGGGCGGCGCACCCTTGGCACTGGCGCTCACCGTGCCCGCCAACAACAGCGCGATGATCGCTCTGGCCAAGCCCAACATTGCCCTTCTGGCGCTGCTCGGTGCCGCGCGGCACGCCGAGGATGGCTGGATGGCCCGCTTCTATAGCGATTTCGTCACCGCCGTCAACGCGTTGCAGCCGCCGAACGTGCTGCCGGCTCTGGCCGGGCGGTCGCTGTGGCAGCAGAAGGCGACGGTGCCCCGCGTCGAGTTCCTGCTCTCGATGTCGCCCTGCCCGGAGAACGCCGGCAATCCCCAGGAGGGATGCCGCAGGTACTTCGCGCGGATGCGCGCCGCCCTGACCACGGCCAACGTCCCAATCCTGATCTATTACTACCGGGTCTGGCTCGCGGATCAGCAGACGCGCGGTGTCCAGTCGGTGGCGGCCAACGGCGACATCGTCAGTTATCCGAACCGCTGGTGACCGGCGGCACTGGATCGAGCGAGCCCTATGAGGCTGAAATCATCGTGCAGCCCGAATGGACGGAGAAGTTCCTCGCCGCTTTGAGCTGCAAAGGCTCCGGATTGTCAGATGCCGAGCTTGTCGACTACGCCAACAAGGAATCCGTTATTCTTCACATCCGAAAACCGGCCGTGGAGGGGGGCCTACGATGACCAGACAGCTCATCAGCTCCGGATCGAAGTTCGAGGAGGACATCGGCTATTCGCGCGCTGTCGTCGATGGCGATTGGGTGTTCGTTTCGGGGACCACGGGGTTCGACTATTCGACGATGTCCATCCCGGTCGGCCTGCTCGAACAGACAGAGCAGTGCTTGAAGAATATCGAGCAGGCGCTTCGTCAAGCCGGCTCGAGCTTCGCCGACATCGTCCGGGTAACCTACATACTTCCGAACGCTGCGGACTTTCCCGAGTGCTGGCCCGTTCTGCGCAAGTATCTTGGCGAGGTTCGCCCGGCGGCCACGATGATTTCGGCGGGACTCTCTGATCCTCGCATGCGTATCGAGATAGAAGTGACCGCACGGAAGCGCTCGCTGCCCGCCCCGTCCTGAGCCCCGCCGGGTTCTCTCATCCGGTTCTCTCATCCGGAAGCCACGCCAGATGCTACGCTCCGGAGCCTGGAATGCCCTGGGGTGTTTCCAGCATTGTGACGATCTGAGACTATGGAACCGCACCACGAACACCTCGTCGAGCGCATCCGGGAGCTTCCCGACCGGCCCGGCATCTACATCTTCAAGGATGCCGAGGGGAAGGTCCTGTACGTCGGCAAGGCCACGTCGCTGCGCAAGCGGGCGTCGTCTTACCTGACCCGGGACCATGAGCCGCGCCTGGCTGCCATGGTCCACGAGGCCGCCGACCTGGAGTACGTGGTCACCGACTCGCCGGCCGAGGCGCTGCTCCTCGAGAACAACTGGATCAAGAGTCGGCGCCCGCGCTACAACATCCTTCTCCGGGACGACAAGACCTATCCCTACATCAAGCTCACCCTGGAGGACGACTATCCCCGTATCGCTTTCACCCGGCGGGTGAGGAACGACAAGGGCGACTACTTCGGGCCCTTCCTGCCGGGCGGCCTGGCGCGCAAGGCCATCAAGCTGGTCCAGAAGCTGTTCCAGGTCCGGGTCTGCCGCATCGAGATCGACGGCAGCCTGCCGCGCCCCTGCCTGTACTACGACATGCACCGCTGTCTCGGACCCTGCGTGGAGGGCCTGACCACGAAAACCGCTTACGACGAGGCGGTCCAGCAGGCGCGGCTCTTCCTCTCCGGCCGCAACGAGCAGCTCGTCCGGCGGCTCAAGAAGGAGATGTGGGAAGCCTCCGAGGATCTCGACTTCGAGCGCGCCGCCCACCTGCGGGATACGCTCGACGAGATCGAGTCGATCAGCCAGCGGCGCAAGCTCTCCTCGGTCGAGGGGGAGGATCTGGACGTCTACGGCGTACACGTAGCGGCTGGGCATGCCGCCGTGGTCGTCCTGGTCATGCGCGGCGGCCAGGTGCTCGACCGCCGCGAGCTGTTCTGGGAAGGGGTCGGGCCGATCTCCCCGGAGCGGCTGCTCTCCGAGGTCCTGCCGCAGATCTACGACCGCACCACCTTCATCCCCAAGGAGATCCACCTGCCGGTGCCGATCGAAGGGGAGGAGGCCCTGCTGGAGTGGCTGTGCGACAAGAAGGGAGAGAAGGTCTACGTCCGCATGCCTTCGCGGGGTGGCAAGGCCGAGCGGGTCGCGCTCGCCATGCACAACGCCGAGCTGGCCCACAAGCGCCGCTTCCGGGGGATCGAGGAGAACCCGGGCGCCGCGTCCCTGGCCCGCCATCTGGACCTGGAGGGTCCGCCGCGGCGGATCGAGGGTTTCGACATCTCCCATTTCCAGGGGGGCGAGACCGTCGCGTCCCTGGTCACCTGGGAGGAAGGCCGGATGCGCAAGGGGGAGTACCGCAGCTTCAACATCCGCGATCTCACCCAGCCGGACGACTTCGCCTCCATGCGCCAGGCGGTCGAGCGCCGCTACCGCCGCCGGCTGGAGGAGATCGGCGAGATGCCGGACCTGATCCTCATCGACGGCGGCCGCGGCCAGCTCAACTCCGCCCTGGACGCTCTGGCGGTTCTGGGAGTGGAGGAAACCTCCATCGTCGCCCTGGCCAAGCGCGAGGAGGAGATCTACGTGCCCGGCCTGCCCGAGCCGCTGCGCCTCGAGCGCAATGATCCCGGGCTGCGGCTGCTCCAGGAGATCCGCGACGAGGCGCATCGCTTCGCGGTTGCGCGCCACCGCAGCCGCCGTTCCGCCAACACGCTCCGCAGCAAGCTCGACGAGCTGTCCGGCATCGGACCCCGCCGCCGCAAGCTGCTCATTACCCACTTCGGCAGCGCCGAGGGGGTCCGCAACGCTAAGGTGGAGGAGCTGCAGGAGATCCTCGGCCAAGTGGTGGGGCGGAAGATCTTCGCCCAGCTCCACCCGCCCGAGGAGGCGGTCGCCGCTCCAGCACCCGGATGATCTGCCGGTTGCCGTGCCACTGGCCCGGGAAGGGCGTGGTCGGCTCCTCGCCGAATTCGGCCCGCTGCTCGTAGCTCTCCAGGATCGTCCCGATCTGCTCCTGGCTGATCAACGGCCGGCCCTCCGCGGTGCTCATCTGTGTGATCACCAGGTAGCGTACGCGCCGGCCGAGCAGCCGCTGCTGCATCCGGTCCCAGCCCAGGACCTCCACGTTCCTCCCCTCCAGACGGCCGATTTCCGAGGGCAGGAAGGCCAGATCGTTCAGGACGAGCACGGTCTGTCCGGAACGGCTGTTCCGCTCCACCCAGTCGATCGTCTGGGCACGGGAGTCCTTGAATTGTGCCCGCTCCCAAGCGAACCGGATCGCTTGCGGGGCGAAGAGGGTCCCGATGAGGAGTAAGGCGCCTGCGTCGGCCCAGGAGACCTTGAAACGGTCGAAAAGGACGGCCACGGCCACGCAGGCGATGGGGACGACGGGGAGAAAGTTCCGGAACGGCTGGAAGCTCTGCCGGGAGTAGAGCATCACGACCAGGGCGAGAAACAGCATCCATCCCGCGGCGGAAGGCCGGGTGCGCCGGTCCCAAAGAGCGACCGCCAGGCCCGCCGCCGCCAGCGCCAGGAAGATCCATCCCAGCTCCGGCCCGTGGAACGGGAGATCCCACTCGGCCTGCTCGACCACCTGGGGCCAGAGGGGAGGGGAGGTCAGCTCCCGGTAGAGCTCGGACTGCCTCCGGATCCCGCTCAGGACCTGCTCCGGCACGGTCACGATCCCGGGCATGGCAGCCAGGGCGGCGCCGATGGCTCCTGCCGCGCCGATCGTCCAGAGCCGGAGCCGTTCGCGCCAGGCCGGCCGGCTCAGCCAGACGGTCAGGGCGAAGGAAAGGGAGACGAGGATCGCCGGGTACTTGGAGGCGAAGGCGAGGCCCGCCATGGCTCCGGCAAGCAGCGCGTCACGGCCGGGTTGGTCGGAAGTGCGGACGCGGTCCGTGAAGAGGAGGCAGGCCGTCACGAACAGAGTGGCATAGGGATCGACCGTGGCAATCCCGCCGCGAGCCACCAGGGCTGGGAGGAGCGCGGCCGTAAAAGCTGCCAGGTATCCGGCGCGTGGACCAGCCACCCGGCGGGCCAGGAGCCCGGTGGCCAGCACGACCCCGAGCCCCGCCAGGAAGCTCAGGATCCGTCCCAGGAGCAGGATCTCGAACGGTTCCAGCACGTCGTAGTAGCCGCCCTCCCGGGTGAGCACGCCGTCCTCCATCAGCGGGCCGTATGTCCGCGCCGCGGCGGTCACCGCCGTGATCGGCAGCGAGGGGTACATGAATTCGTCGGGGATCCAGCGCCCGTCGCGGATCATGCGGGCCGGGACGTGGAGGTAGTTCCCCTCGTCCACATAGCTCATGTAAGGCTGCGCCGCGGTGAGGGAGGGGGCGCGCACCGCCGCGGCGAGCAGGAGGATTGCGATCCAGGGCAGGACGCGGAGGCGGTTCATGAGAGCGCGAAGTCTATCCGGATGCTAAAATGTTTGTCATTCTGGTTTCAGGTCCATCATGAGTGCACACCGAGAGCTTACGGACGAGGAGTACCGCCTGTTCAGCGAGCGCATCGCTCGCGGCCTTGCGGAGCGTCCCCTGACGATTCCGGCCCGGGAGCACCGGGAGCGCGTGGCGGAGCTTCTGAAGCAGCTCGGGGACGTGACGTTCTACCACCTTCTGGGGATCGATCCGGCCTCAGGGGCGCGGGAGGTCCACGACGCCTACGACGAGTTGGCACGTCTCGTTCACCCGTCTCACGCGGGCCGGGTCGGGCTGGAGGGGCGCGAGGGGGTGCTCAAGATCCTCTTCGAGCGCGCCACGCTGGGCTACCTGACGCTCGTCGAGACCGACCGGCGCAAGAAGTACGACCGGGAGGTGGGCCCCGCCCGCTGGACCTCACTCCGGACCTCGACATCCTCGCGGGAGGAGGAGGCGCGGCGCTGTCTGACTCGAGCGCGGGCGCTCGCCGAGTCCGAGGATTTCCACGCCGCGATCGAGCTCCTGCGCGAATCGGTGCGGCTGGCTCCCGGCGCCGAGGCCCACGGGCTGCTGGGGCTGCTCCTGGCCAAGAATCCCCAATGGCTGGAGGAGGCGCTCGAATCGCTGGAGCGCGCCGTGGAGATGGGCGCCGCCGAGCCGGGCCTGCCCGAGGCGTTGAAGGAGGTCCGGGAGAAGCTGGGGCAGGAGGATAAGCCGGCGCAGCCCATCCCGTTCCGCAAGAAGAAGTCGTAGGCAGAAATCTTCTGCGCTGGAAAAAGGTTAGGATACGTCCAGGCTGGAGAGCTACAGGCGGTCGCTTCGGGGAACCTTTCGGGGTTTGCCCGGAGAGGAAAGTCCGAGCTCCTACGGGCAGTATGCTCGCTAACGGCGAGGCGCGGCGACGCGACGGAAAGTGCAACAGAAAAGATACCGCCTCAATCCTTCGGGGCTGAGGTAAGGGTGAAATGGTGCGGTAAGAGCGCACCGCTCCGGCGGCGACGGCGGAGGCACGGAAAACCCCATGCGGAGCAAGACCAAATAGGGGAACGGTATGCGGGCTGCCCGTCCCGCCCTCGATCCGGTTCGCCGGGCCGGGGCCGTTTCCGGGTAGGTTGCTGGAGGCCGGCGGCAACGCCGGTCCCAGAGGAATGACAGCTCACCCGGCTTCGGCCGGGGAAACAGAACTCGGCTTACGGAGCTCTCCAGCCTTTTGATTCTTCCCCGATTGATTCCCAAACTGGCACCTCCCGCCGGCCCCGGCGACCGTGTGGGCGTGGCCGCCCTGTCCGGGCCGGTCGACCCCGAGAAGCTCGCGGCCGGCGTCGAGTCTCTGCGACGGCTTGGCTTCGAGCCGGTGCTCGCCGACAACGTCCTTTCCCGCCGCAACTTCCTGGCCGGCGGCGACGAGGAGCGGCTCGCCGCCTTTCACAAGCTGGCGGCCGACCCCGATCTCCGTGCGATCTTTTTCACCCGCGGCGGTTACGGCTTGATGCGGATTCTCCCGGCGCTCGACTGGGACCTCCTCGCCCGGCACCCCCGTGCCTACGTCGGGTACTCCGACCTGACCCCGTTCCTGATGGAGATCGTGCGCCGGCTCGGCCTGGTGGCATTCCATGGCCCGCTCGTGGCCGGCGAGCTCGCCCGCGGTCTTGTTCCGGAGGAGGAGGCATCCCTGCTAGGGGCACTGGCGGGGCGCTACCCGGTGGAGCAGCCGTTTCACGGCTGGCTGCGGGAGGGGAGCGCGTCGGGTCCGCTCCTCGGCGGATGCCTCAGCCTGCTCTCGGCCACGATGGGGACCCCATGGTTCCCGGATCTTCGGGGCGCGATCGTGTTCTGGGAAGAGATCAACGAGGCGCCGTACCGCGTCGACCGAATGTTGACCCACCTGCGGCTGTCGGGTAATCTCGAAGGGATAGCGGGAATGATCGTTGGCCACGTAGCGGGTAACGAAGTATGGTCCGGGTGGCCGGCTCTGGTGGATGAGAGCCTCTCGGGGTTCTCCTGGCCCCTTGCTTGGGGGCTTCCGACCGGGCATGTCCCGCCGAACTGGACTCTTCCCCTGGGAATTCCGGCGCGTCTCGATGCAGGGAGCCTGCGGATGGTGATCGGCGAATGAATAATCCGGTATTCAAGACGACGACCGGCAGCCAGCCTGCCGCCCAGAAGCCTGCCGGCCCCTATCTTTTTGATGTCAAGGAAGGGGAGTACGTCTTCCGCGAGGGGGACCTCGGCACGGAGATGTACATCATCCACGAGGGCAAGGTCGAGATCCTGAGCGGCACGGGCAGCAAGGAGCAGCTCCTCTCCGTTCTGGAGAAGGGGGACTTCTTCGGCGAGATGGCGATCCTCGAGGACCTGCCGCGCGCAGCCTCGGCGCGGGCGGTCACCCCGGTCAAGCTGCTCCAGATCAACGGCTCGACCTTCGACCAGCTGCTGCGCGGCAATCCGGAGATCGCCGTCCGCATGATGCGCAAGCTGGCCCGCCGCATACGCGAGACCGACGACCTGCTCCGCTCGTCCACCTTCAGCCGCGAGGCCGCGGCTCACGTCTCGCGCGAGATGCCGAAGATGAACGTGCAGGCTCCGGCCGAGGGGCCCGAGAAGCTGATCCACGCCCCCTCCGGCATGGAGTTCCCGCTTTCCGCCGGCCCCGAGACCACCATCGGGCGCAAGGACGCGGTCACCGGGATCTACCCGGACGTGGACCTCTCGCCTCTCGACCAGCAGCGCTCGATCAGCCGCCGTCACGCCAAGCTCTTCCGCCGCGGGTCGAAGTTCTTCCTCGGCGAGGAGATCGGCACGATGAACAGCACCTTCCTCAATGGGGCGAGGCTGGAGACCGGAGTGCCGGCTGAGGTCCGCCCCGGGGACGAGCTGCGCTTCGGCGTGGTCATCCTCAAGCTCCAGGTCCCCTAGCGTCCTGCTGAAGCTCTCGTCCCCCCTTTCGGAGATCCCCGGCGTAGGCCCGGCCCGCGCCCGGGCGCTTGCCGAGGCGGGTTACGAAACGGTGTCGGGCCTGCTCTATCATCTCCCCTTCCGCTACGAGGACCGCCGCGTCGTGCACGCCGTGTCCGAGGCCGTTCCGGGCGGCTCGTACACCCTGCGCGGCCGGCTGGCCTCCGTGCGACGAATCCGCACGCACCGCCGCGGCTTCAGCCTCGTTCGCGGGATCCTGAGCGACGGCACCGGCTCGATCCCCGTGGTCTGGTTCAACCGCCCTTACCTGGCGAGCCAGTCGCTGGAAGGGGAGGAGTGGCTCCTCCATGGCGAGGTGCGCGAGAGCAAGAGCGGGCCGGAGCTGCTCAACCCGTCGTGCGAGCGGCCCGAGCAGGCGATCCACGGTGCCCGAATCGCCCCTGTCTATCCGGCAGCGGGGGGGATCGGACCGGCGCTCCTGCGTCGCATCCTGGATACGATTCTGGAGAAGGTGGATCTGCCCCGCGAGGTGCCGGAGACGCTGCCCGCCGACCTCCTGGCCCGCCACGGCCTGCCGCCGCTCGGCGAGGCGCTGCAGGCGCTTCACTCGCCCGAGGGGGGAGATCCGGAAGAGCTGAACCGGCGGCGCAGCCCGGCCCATGGGAGACTGATCTACCAGGAGCTTTTGGAGCTGCAACTCGGGCTGGCCCTGCTCCGCGAGCGTGAAAGAGACGAGAAGCGGACCCGGCACTACTCGGTCGACGACAAGTTGCGCGGAGTGGCCCGGAGCATCCTGCCGTTCCCCTTGACCCGGGCGCAGAAGCGGGCCTTGCGCGAGATCGTGGCCGACCTTCAGGGACCCCGCCCCATGCTCCGCCTCCTTCAAGGAGATGTGGGGAGCGGCAAGACGATCGTTGCCGCCCTGGCTCTGGTGGTGGCGCTGGAGAACGGCTATCAGGGAGCATTCATGGCTCCCACTCAACTGGTGGCCGAGCAGCACTTCGCGAGCCTGGAGCGGCTGCTGGGGAGCCGTTACCGCATCGGGCTCTTCACAGGCAGCCGGCGCTCGTCGGCCGGGGAGGTGCAGCTTGCCGTCGGCACCCACGCGCTCATCCAGGAAGGGGTCGAGTTCCGGAATCTTGGGTTGGCCGTCGTCGATGAGCAGCATCGCTTCGGCGTGCTCCAGCGTGGGCTGCTGCGCGCCAAAGGCCAGACGCCCGACATGCTGGTCATGACCGCCACGCCCATTCCACGCTCGCTCGCCCTCGCCGCCTGGGGGGACCTGGATGTTTCGACCATCGACGAGCTGCCGCCCGGGAGGACTCCTATAGCTACCCAGGTTCTTCCCACGAAGAAGCGCAGGGAGGTCTACAAAAGGCTGCGCGAAGAGCTGGAGGCAGGCGGAAGGGCCTACGTGGTCTTTCCGGTCATCGAAGAGGGGGTTGAGGAGATGGGAGAAAGGGTCCGGGAGTACCTCTCGGACTTCCCGAGCGCCGTGCTCCATGGCCGGATGCCGGCGGCCGAGCGGGAGCGGACCATGGCCGCGTTCGCCGCTGGCGAGGTGCGGGTCCTGATCTCCACGACGGTCATCGAGGTCGGGGTGGACGTGCCGGAAGCCACCTGGATGGTGATCGAGAGCGCCGAGCGCTTCGGCCTGGCTCAGCTTCACCAGCTCCGCGGCAGGGTCGGCAGAGGGCTGCGGCCTTCGCGCTGCATCGCTCTCCATGGCAAGCTCACCGACTCGGGGGAGCGGCGCCTGAAAGCGTTTGAGGAGACCACGGACGGCTTCCGCATCGCCGAGGAGGACCTGGCGATCCGCGGTCCGGGCGAGTTGTTGGGCCTGCGGCAGGCGGGGCTGCCCGGTTTCCGCATCGCGCGCCTCCCCGAAGATCTGGAGTGGTTGAAGATCGCTCGGGATGATGCCCGGGAGCTGCTGGGTAGGCTGGGGGATCTGAAGCTGCCGCCCGGCTGGCGCGGAAGGGTGGGGATCTGAAAGCGATGAGGCCCGTCCGCGTCCTTCTGATCGCCAATACCCTGCCCCCTAGGGACGTTTCCGGCGTCGGCGAACAGGTGCTACAGTTGGCGACCGGTTTGCGCCAGGCCGGTTGCGAGGTGGAAGTGCTGGGCCGCGGCCCGGGACAGGTGGGAGGACCCAAGGTTCTCTTTCCTCTCTTCGCGGTGCCGGCGGTCCGGCGGGCGCTTCGGCGCTTCCGGCCCCACGTCGTCCAGGTTCACGAGTCGGACGGCGGCTTGGCGGCGCTGCTGGTGCGGAGGCTCGCGCCGCGGCTCGATCCGAAGCCCCTCCTGGTAGCCCTGCTCCAGGTGAGCTACGTCGAGGAGCTGCGGGCCGTGCGGCCCCTGGTGGCAGATGGCCGGGTCCTGGGCCGGCCGGGCGGCGTCGAGCGCCGGTTCCGCTGGCTCAAGGCGCCGCTCCAGATCGCGCTCGGATGGCTGACCGCCCGGATGGCGGACCTGGTCCTGGCGCCGAGCGCCGCGACCGTCGCCGAGCTGCGGCGGGATTACCGGGTGCGGGACGCGGCGGTCGTCCCGAATGTGACCGGGGGACTCGAGATCGAGCCTTCTGTCACGGAAGAACCGCCGGGCTACCTGCTCTTCGTCGGCCGACTCCGGATCCGCAAGGGCGTCGAAGTCCTGCTGGAGGCACTGCCTCCCGGGGCTCGATTGCTGATCGCGGGCGACGGCGAGCACCGGGCCGCGCTGGAGGGAAAAGCCGGTCCGGCCGTGAAGTTCCTCGGGCGCTGCGACGCCGGCCGCGTGCGGGGGTTGCTCCGAGGAGCCGCGGCCCTGGTCGTGCCCTCGATTTACGAAGGCATGCCGCTGGTGATCCTGGAGGCCATGGAGGCGGGCGTGCCGGTGATTGCGAGCCGCGTGAGCGGTATCCCCGAGGTGGTCGAGGACGGCGTCACCGGCTGGCTGGTCCCCCCGGAAGACCCGCGGGCCCTAGCCGCGGCGCTCATGGAGGTCCTGAACCGGCCGGACGTGGCGCGGCGAAGGGGCGCGGCGGGACGCCGCCGGGTGGACGAGCGCTTCCGGCCGCAAAATGCTGTGGCTGCCTGGAAACAGGCGGTCCTTGGAGAAAAATGAACCCATGATGGGACGTGCCCTGTTGATCGTCGGCGCCATGGCGACCCTTGGATTGCTCGCCACCGCCGTGTTTGGATATGGCCTGGACGGTACCGCCGGGCGCCAGGTCGGGCCTGACATGACGCGCCACGTCCTGGTCGCGCTCGCCTCCAGCCTGCTGCTGCTCTTCTCCCACTGCTGGATCATGTTTTACCTGATCGGCACCGGGAAGGCGATCAAGGAAGCGGTCGCCGAGCACTCGCTGGAACCCGCCCTGATCGAAGAGACCAAGCGGTTCAAGAACGAGTCCTACCCGTCGCTGATGCTGGCGATGGCGCTCGCCATGGCGACCTTCATCCTCGGTGGCGGCGCGGCGACCAATAGCCTGCCCGCGTGGATTCACCACGGGCTCTTCTGGGCCACGCTCCTGGTGCAGGGGCGCGCCCTCTGGATCGAGAAGGGTGTGCTCGAGCAGAACGAGAAGCTCATGGCGGACATCGACCGCCGCGTGAGCTCCCCGAGAGCCAGCCAGGCTCGGGCATAGGAAGGAAGAGGGAGACCGTGACCGAACAGCAGATCGTTCTCTCGGGCATGCGCTCGACGGGCAAGATCCACTTGGGCAACTACTTCGGCGCCCTCAAGAACTGGATCGACCTGCAGGATCGCTACCGCTGCTTCTACATGGCGGCGGACTGGCACGCCCTTACCAGCGACTATGCCGACACCTCCCAGGTGGCGGAGAACACCATCGAGATGGTCACCGACTGGATCGCCGCCGGGCTCGACCCGCAGCGCTGCGTGATCTTCGTCCAGTCCATGGTGCCGGAGCACGCCGAGCTCCACCTGCTGCTCTCCATGATCACGCCGCTCGGCTGGCTGGAGCGGGTGCCCACCTACAAGGAGCAGGTCCAGCAGATCGAGAACAAGGACCTCTCCAACTACGGCTTCCTCGGCTACCCGGTGCTCCAGACGGTCGACGTGGCCATCTACCGCGCCCACTTCGTGCCGGTGGGGGAGGACCAGTCCAGCCATCTCGAGCTGGCGCGCGAGATCGTGCGCCGCTTCAACGGCCTCTACGGCGAAGTCTTCCCCGAGCCCAAGGCGCTGTTCACGCCGACGCCCAAAGTCCCGGGCATCGACGGCCGCAAGATGTCCAAGTCCTACGGCAACGCGATCAACCTCTCGGACCCGGCGGACGTCGTGCTCCAGAAATGCAAGCAGATGTTCACCGATCCCCAGCGCCTGACCCGCAAGGACCCCGGCCGCCCCGAGGTCTGCAACCTCTACGAGTTCCACAAGCTGCTGTCGCCGCCCGACATCCAGGAGCGGGTCTATCACCAGTGCCGGGCCGCGGAGATCGGCTGCGTGGACGACAAGAAGCTGCTGGCCGAGATCATGAACGCCTTCCTGGAGCCGATGCGCCAGCGGCGCCGGGAACTCGACCGCGACACCGTCTATGACATCCTCCTCGACGGCTCGAAGCGGGCACGCGAGACGGCGGGGGAGACCATGCAGAAGGTGCGCGAGGCGATCGCTTTGGATTACAGCAAGCTCCTGCAGAGGGTCCACGGATGAGCCGGCCGCCTGATGCTCCTAATGGTCCTGATACTCCGGAGGCAGCCGATGCCACGGGCCTGCTGCCCGAATCCTGGCGCGTTCACCTGCCCGTGTTCGAAGGGCCGCTCGATCTCCTCCTGCACCTGATCAAGATGAACCGGGTGGAGATCACCGATATCCCGGTGGCCACCATCTGCGATCAGTTCCACGCCTACATGCAGCTCATGGAAGAGCTGAATCTGGATGTCGCCGGCGATTACATCTACGAAGCGGCGCTGCTGATCCACCTCAAGTCGAAGATGCTGCTGCCGCGGCCCGCCAAGGCCGAAGGCGAGCCCGAGGAAGACCCGCGGCAGGAACTGGTCCAGCGCCTGCTCGAATACCGGCAGCTCAAGGAAGTCGCGCAATCGTTCGCCGAGCTCGACCGGTTGCGCATGGGCATCTGGACGCGCAAGCCGCAGCCGCTCCCCCAGGTGCCGGAAGAAGAAGGGACGATCGAGCTTGGCGAGGTCTCGCTATTCGACCTCATGGGCGCCCTCAAGACGGCGCTCGTCCGCTACGAGAAAGAGCATCCGCCGCCGCTGCAGCTCTCGCTGGACGCCTTCTCGGTCCGCGGCCAGTTCGACCGGCTGCTCGCGATCCTGGACGCCGGCCACCCGTTCGACCTGGTCGACGACCTGCGCACCCGCTCCTGCCGCGCCGAGGCGATCTCCACCTTCCTGGCCGTGCTCGAGCTGGCACGGCTGAACCTGGTGCGAGTCCACCAGACCGAAGGCGGCGATATCCTCCTCTACCGCACCACGCGCGAGCTGGGCCATGAAGACCGGGAGGCGATCTCTGGATGACTGAGAGGAGTGAGATGGAGGCGGCGCTGGAGGCGATCCTTTTCGTCTCCTCCGAGCCGGTGCCGAGGACCAAGCTCATGGAGCTGTTCGAGGAGGACGAGCGCGCCGAGGCCGCCGAGGCCCTGGAAACGGTGCTCGCCCGCTACTCCGACGGAGAATCCCGCGGAGTTCTGGTCGAAGACGTGGCCGGCGGCGTGCGGCTCGCCACCCGGCCCGAGGTCGGCGGCTGGCTGCGCCGCTTCTTCGACGTCTCGAGCGGCACCAAGCTTTCGATGGCCGCGCTGGAAACCCTGGCGATCATCGCCTACCGGCAGCCGATCACCGGGCCCGAGATCCAGGAGCTGCGCGGCGTCAATCCCTCGGGCGTCATCGCGACCCTCCTGGGGCGCCGCCTCGTGCGCATCTCCGGCCGCAAGGAAGTCGTGGGCAAGCCCTTCCTCTACGGTACGACCAAGGAGTTCCTGGTCCACTTCGGGCTCAACTCCCTGAAAGACCTGCCGCCCCTGGAAGAGTTCGAAGAGACCTTCGGCGCCGCGGGCGTCGCCGATGCCTCGCCGGAGCTGAGCCAGGCGACGCTCGACGCCGTGGCCGCCATCGGCGGCGAATCGGAGCTCACAGGAGAGGCCACTGACGACCGGGAAGAGACCTTCCTGCGCGAGGTGGCGGATCTCGAAGAAGCGGCAGCGACCTCCGATGCCGTGGAGACCGAATGATGGAAGAGCGGCTGCAGAAGATCCTGGCGCGAGCGGGCGTCGCCTCCCGGCGTAAGGTCGAAGAGATGATCGAGCAGGGGCTGGTGACCGTCAACGGGCAGGTCGCCAAGCTGGGGGACAAAGCCGATCCCGAGCGCGACGCCATCAAAGTCGAAAACCGGCGCATCCAGCCGCACAGGGGGGAACATCACTACCTTCTTCTGAACAAGCCGAGAGGGGTCATGTCGACCATCACCGACCCCGAGGGGCGGCAGACGGTCATGGACTTCATCCCGCCCGTGTTCCACAAGGCCCTGGTGCCGGTGGGCCGCCTCGACTACCACACCGAGGGGCTGATCCTCCTCACCGACGACGGCGAGTTCGCGCAGCGGGTCGCGCATCCGCGCTACGGCAGCGTCAAGACCTACGAGGTCAAGGTGAAGGGACGGCCGAGCGAGGCCGCGCTGGACCGGCTCCGCGCCGGCATCCTGCTGGAAGGAAAGAGGACCGCGCCCGCGAAGATCACCCCCCGGCACTCGCCCGTCGCGCACCGCCGGAAGAGAGAGGACGACGAGGGAGGCGAAAACTCCTGGTGGACCGTCCAGCTCACCGAGGGGCGCACGCGTCAGATCCGCGAGATGTTCCTGCGCATCAGCCATCCGGTCCAGAAGCTGCGCCGGGTGGCCATCGGCCCGCTGCGCGATCCCGACTTGCCACTCGGCTCCGTGCGCGAGCTGAAGCCGCGCGAGGTCGAGATGCTGCTGCGCAGCTCGCGCGAGAAAGCCAAAGCCAAGGCCAAAAAGCCGGCTGCCAAGAAGGCGCCCGCTGCCAAGAAGGCGCCCGCTGCCAAGAAGGCACCGTCCGTGAAGAAAGCTCCGGTCATCAGGAAACCCGCCGAGAGGAAGGCCGCCGCGCAGAAGCGGTCCCCGAAAAAGACCTCCCGCCCAAAGACATCGCGATGAACGAGCCCCTGATCGTCGCCATCGACGGCCCCTCCGGCGTCGGCAAGAGCACCGCGGCCCGCCGGCTCGCGAAACGGCTGGGCGTTCCGTTCCTCGACACCGGGGCCATGTACCGCTCGATCGCCTTGAAAGTCCTGCGCTGCGACGTGGACCCCACGGACCGGGAGGCCGTCGAAGCGCTCGCCGCCAGCACGGAGGTCGCCCTGGAGCGCCACGAAGACGGCAGCTTCGGAGTGCTGCTCGAGGGGGAGTCGGTCGAGCCGTTCATCCGGGCACCCGAGGTGGGGGAGGCGGCGTCGACGATCTCCGCCCATCCCGGCGTGCGCCGCCGCCTGGTCGCGCTCCAGCAGGAGGCGGCCCGCCACTGGGGAGGCGTGCTGGAAGGGCGCGACATCGGCACCCGGGTTTTCCCGGACACGCCGCACAAATTCTTCCTGGATGCCCGTGCCGACGTGCGCGGCCAGCGCCGCTTCGAAGAGCTGCAGGCCGCCGGCCAGGCCATCACCTACGAGCAGGTCGTGGACGAAATCAACCGCCGCGACCACCGCGACCGCACCCGCGAGGACTCTCCCCTGACCCGCGACAGTACTTACACTTTGGTGGACACCTCCGACCTGGAGATCGACGAAGTGGTGGAAGAAATGTCGCGGTCAATCGAAGTCCGCAGCCGTTCCTGATCCCGACCGGCAACCCTTTTGCAACTGGATGATGAGGCAGCGGTCCATCCGGACCGTCCAATCATCGATTTGCAAGGAGGACACCAACATGGGTCTGATCTCATTTGCTAAGAACGTAGGCCGGAAGCTCGGTCTTGGAGACGACGACGACAAGAAAGTCCAGGGCCAGGGGCCGCAGCAGGGGCAGCACGCTGCCCCCACCGCACAGCAGGTCCAGGATCTCCACGACCGGCGCAAGGCCGCAGCCCTGAACAAGCTCGTGGTGGACATGGGCTTCAAGGTCCAGGACCTCGGCGTGCGGGTCGACGGTGACAAGGTCACCCTCACCGGCCAGGCGCCCAGCCAGGAGATCCGCGAGAAGATCGCGCTTCTGGTCGGCAACGTCGAAGGCATCGGCAGCGTCGACGACAACATGACGGCCGCCCAGTCTGCGCCCGAGGCGCAGTTCTACGAGGTCAAGTCGGGCGACACCCTGTCCAAGATTGCCAAGCAGTTCTATGGCGACTCCAACAAGTACAACCAGATCTTCGAAGCCAACCGTCCCATGCTCAAGGATGCGGACGAGATCTATCCGGGCCAGCGGCTCCGTATCCCGGCCGCCGCGCACGCCGGCACCCAGGCCTGAAAACAGTTACCCAGGCGGTCGGGGGTGCTCTCGGCCGCCTGCGCTATGCTTTCCCTGTTGAGCACCGCCTTCGACAAACTCGCCGCCGAATATGACCACGGGTTCACCCGAACCGTTCTGGGCGAACGCCTGCGCTGCGCCGTCTGGCGCCGACTGGATGCTCTTTTCGCGTCTGGCGACCGCATCCTCGAGCTGGCCTGTGGCACCGGAGAGGATGCCGTGCATCTCGGCGGGCGTGGTGTCCGTGTCCTCGCGACCGACGCCTCGCCGGAGATGGTCCGCGTAGCGAGAGAGAAGGTCGAGCGTGCGGGACTGGCCGGGGTCGAAGTCAGGCAGCTCGCCGTCGAAGAGCTGGACCGCCTGGACGAGCCGCCTTTCGACGGCGTCCTATCCGATTTCGGTGGGCTCAACTGCGTTGCCGATCTGCCCGCCGCCGGCCAGACGCTCGCGGCCCGGCTCCGGCCGGGGGCGGTCGCGGTGCTCTGCGTCATGGGGCCTCTGGTCCCCTGGGAGTGGGTCTGGTTCCTCGGACAAGGCAAGTCATTCCGGCGGCTGACCCGCGGCGGAGTGGAGTGGAGGGGCCTCCGGGTCCGGTATCCGTCGATCCGAACGCTTCGGCAGGCGCTCTCCCCCTCATTCCGAATGCGGCGCGTGGCCGCCCTCGGCGCGCTGCTGCCTCCTCCATACGCGGAGGGCTGGGCTGCCCGGCATCCAAGGCTCATCGATCGGCTCGATCGCTGGGAACGCCGGCTTGAAACGGTTCCGCCGCTCCCGTGGCTGGCTGATCACTACCTTATGGAGTTGGAGCGGAGGTGACCTGGCCCCTGGCCTGCCCCGTCTGCCGCACTACCCTGGCAAGCTCTCACTGCCCTGGCTGCAATCGCGACTGGCCCCAGATCGACGGCATCTGGCGTTTCCTGCCTCCGGAGCGGGCCGAGATCTTCGCGCCTTTCCTGCGCGACTACACGCGCATCCGCCACGCCGAGGGGCGCGGCTCGGAAGATCCCGCGCACTATCTCCGGCTGCCCGACTGCGATCCGTCCCATCCCATCGCCTGGCAATGGCAGATGCGGCGCCAGACCTGGGAGACCTTCCGCCGCCGCGTCCTCCCGCGGCTGGGTCCGAAAATCCTCGACCTGGGCGCCGGCGTCGGCTGGCTCAGTCACCGGCTGGCGGGGCTCGGCTACCAGCCCTGCGCGGTGGATGTGAGCGTCGACGACCGCGACGGCCTCGCAGCGGCCCGTCACTACACTCCCGAATGGCCGCGCCTCCAGGCCGAGCTCGACCATCTCCCTCTGGCGGATGGCCAGGCCGATGCCGCCGTCTTCAACGCCAGCCTCCACTACAGCTCCGACTACGCCGCGACTCTCCGCGAAGCGCAGCGGGTGCTCCGCCCCGGTGGGAGCCTGGTCATCCTGGAATCTCCGATCTACCGCAAGGAAGAGAGCGGGCGCTGCATGGTCGCCGAGCGGCACGCCGACTTCGACCGCCGCTTCGGAACCCGCTCGGACGCCCTGCCCAGCATCGAATACCTCACCTGGGACAGGCTCGACGACCTGGCCCGCGAGCTGGGTATCCGCTGGCAGCGGTTCCCTACCTGGTACGGCTGGCGATGGGCGCTCCGTCCCTGGGTGGCGCGCCTGAAGCGGAAAAGAGAGCCGAGCCGCTTCGTGATCCTGGTGGGCGGCTAGCTCTCTCAGCCTCTCACTGCTGGCCGAACGTGTTGCAGTTGTCCACGTTGCCGGTCTGGAAGCCGGTGTTGAACCATTTGGAGCGCATTGCGGCGGAGCCGTGGGTCCAGGTCTCGGGATTGACGCCGCCCCTGCTTTGACTCTGGATGCGGTCGTCGCCCACGGCGGCGGCGGCATTAAGGGCCTCTTCGGCGTCCCCCGGTTCCAGGGCGGGCTCGTCGGCTCCGCGCACGTTCGGATCCATCGAGTGCGCCCAGATGCCCGCGAAGCAGTCAGCCTGGAGCTCCAAACGGACGGACAGCTCGTTGGCCTGGTCGGGGTTCTGCCCCTGCGCGCGGCGGACCTGGTCACTCAATCCCAGCAAATTCTGGACGTGATGGCCGATCTCGTGAGCGATCACATACGCCTGGGCGAAGTCGCCCGGGGCGCCGAAGCGCTCCTGCAGCTCGTTGTAGAAGGCGAGGTCGACGTAGACCTTTTCATCCACAGGACAGTAGAACGGACCCATGGCAGCCTGTGCAGAGCCGCAGCCCGAGTCCACGCTGTCGGTGAAGATGGCCAGCTTCGCCCTGCGGTAGGTTTGGCCGTCTTCCGCGAAGATCCGTTCCCAGTTCCGCTGGGTATCGTCCAGGACGGTCGAGACGAACTGGATCTGCAGCTCCTCTGCCTCTGTGGTCGGCGGGGGAGCACCCCCCTCTTGCGCCGTAGGGGCCCCGCCGCCGCCTCCCACCAGGGCGAAGAAGTCAGTCTTGAAGATGACGCTGAGCAGTCCCAGGACCAGAACGCCCCCGAGTCCCAGCTTGCCGACGCCTCCGCCCCGCATTCCTCTCCGGTCTTCCAGGTCAGCGCTACGGCCTTTCGGTGTCCATCGCATGATCTCTTCCTCCTACCAAGTGGCGGCCCGGCCCCCGAGGGAAAGCATGCCGCGCCCGCTCATGCTGCTTCTATGTAGCTGCCCCTCTCGACGGAATGCAACTTCGCCGCCATCCCGAGGGTCGCGCCTCTACACTGGCATCGCACTTAGGGATTTCAACACAGGGAGATCTCTATCGGCGGCTTGCCGTAACCTATCGGCGCATCGCCAAGCTCTATCGGCTCTTGAAACGGTCTATCGGCAGCTCGCAAAGCTCTATCGACTCTCGAAAAAGTCTATCGGCGACTCGCCATGGCCTATCGCGTCTCGCCAAAGTCTATCGGCGGCTCCCGATAGGATATAGCGAGAGCGCGAAGCGCCCTGCCGTGACTGGAAAGCTCTTCGGGAGGCGCCGATAGGTTGCGGCATCCCAGGAAGGTCCTTCCCGGGCCGCACTTGTCTGGGGCCCTCGACTGCCCGCAACTCGCCGGAGCCCTACTCGACCGCCGCCACGGGTGTGGCCCGGAAGACTGCCATGCGGAAGCCGTTCGGCGAGGCGGAGTCCTCCAACTGGGCGACGAACCCGAGCTGGCCGGAGTCGCTGAGACCCTCCTCGCAGAAGGTGAGGTTCTGGACCGTGGCCCCATCGAGCGTGTCGCCCGTGGCGATCACCCGATCCGCGACCGGGTCGGAGCCCACGAAGATCCCAGTGGTCGAGAAGTCGTCGAGCGTTGCCTGGAAGGCCACGACGCCGGCGTTGTTCTGGGATGGGGGCCGGAAGCCGAAGGACCCGAAGCCGCCTCTGGTGTCGGCCACGGTGCTCAGGGGCCCACCGTCGCCGGTTGCGATCTCCTCGACGAACTGCTGGGTGGCCTCGTCGAAGAAGGACCGGTAGAACGCCGCGGTCCCCACGTCGTTGAGCACCGGGCTGTGGACGAAGACTTCCGGGTCGGGCGCCGCGATCGTCGTGAAGACTCCTTCCCGTCCGGCGAAGATGCCGGAATCGAAGTTGACCGACTCGTCGAAGCCGATCCTGCCAAGATTGTTGATCGACGGGCGGGAATCATTGCCGCCGAAGTCGCTGTTCGAGGCTAGATAGTGAGTGGTGATCGCGCGACCGCTGCCGGAGAACAGGCCCTCCTCGAAGTTGAATTCCTCGTCGAGCTCCGCCTTGAACGCCACCTCGCCGCTGTTGCTGATCGAGGTGTCGAACCCGAAGAAGTTGAACTCGTCTGCCGTGCTGGCGATGGTGGTCAGCTTCTTGTTCTTGCCGCCGCCCCGCAGGATGGACTCGGTGTCGGGCTTCTTGCCGCCGTCGATCCGCGCGGCGAACGACACTTCGCCGAGATCGTTCATCGAGGGGCTGAATCCGAGGGTGACGAAGCGCTTGGCGTCCTCGGCGATGGTCGTCAGGCTGCCGTCGGCGTTCACCCGGTAGATGCCGGGGATGGTGTTGAACCCGTCCGGGGCCAGGCGCCCGGCCTTGAAGGCGATGTCCCCTCTGGCGTTGATTGTCGCGCACCCGAAGCTGAACGGCTCGAAATTGTCCGCGGTGCTGTCCGCCACCTTGGTGAAGCTGTAGTCCTGTGCCTGTGCCGGCGAGGCCAGCGCCATCACCAATGTCAAGGCCCCCAGGCTCGTCGAGATCCTTCCGAAACGGCGTGTCACTTCCATGGTCCCTCCTCGTGTAGTTGCCCGCAATGGTCCATCCCCTTAGACAACGGACAGGAGCGGATGGAACAGCTGGCGACGAAGAGGGCCACCCCAGCGTAATCTCTCGCCGCTCCGTGCGTAAGATAGGCAGGCCGCGACGCGGCATGAGACTCGTGTCTTCTGTGGGAGAGCCGACCGACCATGACGAGAGCCAAATGACGAGAGCCAAGATCGCCGGCGGGGCGTTTGCCGCCGTGCTCTTCCTCCTCGCCCTCGCCGCCGGCTACCGTGCCCTCGACCGGGATGTGGACCCCGCCGCGCCGGCAGTGCCCGCGATCACGCCCTCGACCGCGCCAGCGGCGGCGGAGACCCACCCGGCGCCGGAGATCCACCAGGGATTCCTCTACGGCCGGATCACCACCGTCGACGGCGCCACCTACGAGGGGCGGCTGCGCTGGGGGGTCGACCAGGAGGCGTTCTGGGGCGACTACTTCAACGGCTCCAAGCATGAGAACCCCTGGCTCGCCCACGTTCCGGCAGAGCGGCTGCCCAAGGAGCGCCACCCGATCGAGATCTTCGGGATCGAGATCGCCAAGAGGGAAACTACGATCGACCTCAGCCGGCCGCTCATGGCGCGCTTCGGCGAGATCGCGCGCATCGAGGCGCTCGGCCGTGAGGTGCGGGTGACTCTCAAGAGCGGGACCGTGTTCGACCTCGACCGCTTCGAAGCCAGCGACCTCGACGACGGCCTGCGGGTGTGGGACGGCAGGCGGGGCGTCGTCGACCTCGACAGTCTGCGGATCCGCACGATCGAGCTCCTCCCCACCCCCCCGCTGGGCGCCGCCCCCTCCCGGCTGCATGGTACCGTCCGCACGCGGCAGGGCGACTTCACCGGCTTCGTCGGGTGGAACCGGCAGGAATACGTCGGCTCCGACGAGCTCGACGGCCAGACCGCCGAGGGCGAGCTCAGCCTGCGCTTCGACACCATCCGTTCGATCGCGCGCCGCTCGCGCGACAGCTCCCTGGTGACGCTGCTCGACGGCCGCGAGATCGTTCTCTCCGACTCCGCCGAAGTCGGCGCCGGCAACCGCGGGATCTACGTCGACGACCGGCGCTACGGCCGGGTGATGATTTCGTGGGACGCCTTCGAGCGCGTCGACTTCAGCCCCGGGGGATGCGGTCCCGCGTACGGCGACTTCCTGCCGGGTCGCCCGCTCACGGGCAGCGTCACCACCCGCGCCGGCCGCCGCCTCGCCGGCCGGCTGGTCTACGACCTCGACGAGAGCGAGACCACCGAGACGCTCGACGCCCCATCCCAGGGCGTGGACTACACCATCCCCTTCGGCCTGATCGCCTCGATCGTGCCCCCCGGCGAGCGCGCCAGGGTGACCCTCCATAACGGCGAGGAGCTGCGATTGGAGCGCACCGGCGACCTCGGCGAGGGAAATGCCGGCATGCTGATCTTCGCCGACGGCCGTCAGCGCCCCGAGTACGTGCCCTGGACCGACGTCGAGAAGGTCGACTTCGTCCGCCCGCCGAGCGGCCATCGGTGACGTATCCTCCTCAGGGAAGAATAAGCAGCCGGACGATGGCGAGGCGCGGCATTAGCCACTAAGCTAAGGAAGCGCATGAGCGAACCGCTACCCCCTGGACAACGAGAGACCGCGGCCTTTCCGCGGTTCGGCCTTACTCAGTTCGCCCGCCGTTTTCCGAAAGAGCCTTTACGACCTGAGGTCGAAGTCATCGGAGATCTTGAGCACGAGCTCTGCTTATCCGATGCTCTGAATGGCTTGCCGCGGGTCGAACAGATCAGTGATTTTCACTGTGTCACGACGTGGAGCCGTCGATCGCTACGTTGGGGTGGCGTCCGCGTCAGGGACTTCTTCGAGAAAGTTGTTATACCGCAGGCGTGTCCCCGTCCAAGCGCAACGCTCGTCGTCTTGCGCGGCCAGGATGGTGCTCGTACCGGCATGCTACTGGAAGATCTGCTCGCTCCGGACGTCTTGCTCGCCGATACGCTCGACGGTCAACCTCTTACCGTCGAGCATGGCGCGCCGTTGCGCTTGATCGCGCCCGCACACTACGGATACAAGTCCGTGAAGTACCTGTCTCGAATCGACTTCAGGAGTGAAGACATCGGATATCGCGCGTCCGGGTTTCGCTTCATGGATCATCTGCGTGCCCGTGTCGCGCTGGAGGAACGCGGGCGCGGGGTGCCTGGATGGCTGCTGCGCTACCTCTATCGGCCACTCGTGCCCGGTACTGTCGCGCGGTTTGCCAAGGCCATGGCCGAGTACGAGCAGCGTCGTTAACGCTCCCGCCCGGAATGCCGTATATAGTGAGTACATTCCTTTGAGGAGCTTGGATGAAAGCGTTCGCTGTCGGACTTGTTCTGCTTGCCGCGCCGCTGGCGGCCGCTCCTCCCGAGATCTCGTTCGAGCCGGACGCTGTCGTGGCCCGCGGGATCAGCCCCAACGGCCACGCCGTCTGGTTCAGCGTGGCCCGGGAGATCTCGCGCCAATCCACCAATATCGTCCCCCGCCATGCAATCGAGGCGGACGAGGATGGTGACGGAGCGGTCCGGCTGGAGCTGGGCCAGGAGGTGCCGCTGCGCTCCATCTGGTTCGTGGTGGACCTGGCGACAGGCGAGACCGGGGTGGCTGTTCCGGACGGCTTCCCCCTCCTGGAGATGGACCTGCCAGGCGGGGCGATTCCGGCGGCGCTCAACCGGCTCGATCTTCAGCGCCGCTTCGCCTATCTCGTCCTGGTGCGGCCGGGCGTGGGAGCCTGGCAGCTCCGGGTGGGCGACGGCGGCGCCTCGGATGAGGACGGCGAGTCCGACGGCACCCTGCGCGCCGCGCTCTCCAGCCTGACGCCTGTCGAGGAGGGAGGCCCCCCTGCGCCCGGGCGCTTCTCGCCGCGGGATGTGCTCCTCGTCATCGATCCCGAGCGCATGGAGTTCGCGACGGTACGGATCGGGGATCACAAGTGAGGCGGGTTGCGTTCATCCTGAGTCTGGCTCTCCTGCCCTGGCAGCTTCGGGCGGACACGTTTCCCACACAGGAGCGCGGCTTCCAGGCCGAGAAGGCCTTCCACGTCGGCGACTTCGACACGGTCAACCTGTTCAACGGCAACCTCGTGCTGACGATCCCCATCGGCGGGAGCTACCCCGTGGGCGGCGGCCTCTCCTACGGCCTGACCCTGATCTACAACAGCAATGCCTGGGATTTCCAGCAGACCGCCTCGGCCACCACGCAGGCGATCCCCAGCCGCCGCTCCAATGCCGGGATGGGCTGGCGGCTGTCGCTCGGCCAATTGCTGGAAGATACCGATCCGTCGAACGAGACCTCCGGCTGGAACTATGTCGGCTCCGACGGCGCCGAGCACAGCTTCTACGACAAGCTCCACGAAGGCGAGACTGTGGCGAGCACGGTCAGGTATACCCGGGACAACAGCTACCTGCGTTTCCGCAGCATCAACTCGAATCAAAAAGAAGTGGACTTTCCCGACGGCACCACCCAGATTTTCACCTGGTACGGCCAGTGGGACTGGCGGCTGACCCGGATCAAGGATCGCTTCGACAACTTTGTCAACGTCTCCTATGTCGAGGATTCGATCACCGGCGAGGTCAAGGCCTGGAAGATCCAGGACCAGCACAACCGCACGCAGACGGTCAACTTCATTACCGCGAACTGGTACAACCGGGTGGTCGGCAGCGTAGTGCTGACCGCTTTCGGCGATACGACGGCGACTTGGACCTTCGGCTACTCAGAACCGACGATACCACGGGCCTGCCCGGACACTGATCCAGAGACATTGCCCATAGCCGTGCCGCTGCTGACCTCGGTTTCGCTTCCCGACGGCTCGAGCTGGTCGATGCCGACTACGGACTATCATCTCGATCAATCGGCCGGTTGCCGCCTCCCTGGAGTGCTCAAGGCGATCACGACTCCCGTTCTGGGGCGAGTGGAGTGGGGCTACGGCGGCTACGGATTCCCGGTGGAGACGAGTGAGAAGTCCTGGCGCAACCTCTCTGCCGGGGTCTACACTCGCACGCTCAAGAGCGCCGACGGCACGCCCCTGGGCACCTGGACCTACACGCCGTCGCTCAATCCGATCCCGGGCCCGTTGACTCCGGGTCGGGAGGCAATTCGCACCGTGGTCACGCCGCTCGGAGACAAGACGGAGAGCTTCTTCTCCGTGTCGGTGGACGAGACCGGGGGCTGGAGCCAGTTCGATTACGGTCTGCCTTTCACACGCTTTGCAACCGACGGCGGCACGCGTTATCTCTCGACGCGGGCCTACGACTGCGACGCCGGGGCGACCAACTGTGTGCTCGAGCGCAGCAGCTATGTGGCCTACGAGAGGGACGCGGGGCTGTTCAACGTCGAGTTTCAGATCAACACGGACCGCAACCAGCGGGTCTCGTCCACGCGCACCACTTATGACGATGACGGCGGCAAGTGGGAGGCCGCGGACCACTCGAGCTTCGATGGCCTGGGCCATTATCGGCAGACGGCTCTCTCGGGAACCTTCGATAGCGGCAACAGCGCGACGCAGGTTACCAACTACAATCCGACGCGGGGGACCTACCCGGGCAGCTTCGTGATGCTGGGGAGCAGCGAGGCCTGGGTGCTCGGCACTTACGACGCACAGACCCGCACCGAAGGCGGTGTCACCGCCAAGACCGAGCTCTGCTTCGACACGACCACGGGAGCCCTGCTCCGCACCCGCGCGCTCAAGACAGGGACGGCCCGCGGGGTCAACGACCTGGTGACCGCGTTCACCTACACGTCGGGCAACGTCACCCGGGAGGAGTCCTACGGCGGCGACGTGCAGGCTCTCCTCACGACGGAGCTCTGCGGTCTCGCGCTGCCGGCCAACCAGTACCGGATCGATCACGGCTGGCAGTACGGCGCCCGCAACTCATCGCAGTACGTGAATGCCGCGGGCGTGGCGCTCTCGTTCAAGAGCCTGAACACCGACATAGATCCCGACACTGGCCTGGTCAAGACGAGCCGCGACACGTCGCTGATCAAGACCGATTACGAATATGACTCGCTGGGCCGGCTGGTCTGGGTCAAGCCCGAGACCGGCCACGACGGTTGGACGCAGTATGTCTACTCCCGGGCACTGGACGCGAGCACGCCGGCGCAGGTGCAGATCCTGCGCAATTCCAACGGTGGGGGTACGCTGCTGGCCGATTCGCTGGTCAAGTACGACTCCTTCGGCCGGCTCTGGCAGGAGCACACGCGGATGCCGGACGGCACCATGTCGATCCGCCAGACCAACTACAACGCGCTGCACTGGAAGACCTCGGTCTCCGAGCAGGGCAACACGGCGGAGACGACCCAGTACCTCAACTACGACCCGTTCGGCCGTCCGGGGACGATCCGCCCTCCCGACGGCTCGGCCCACGACGTGACGCTCGCCTACACGGGAGTCCGGCAGGTGAGCCGGACCTCGAAGGTGGGCAACAGTCAATCCAGCGGCACGATCAACGAGGTGCTGTCCACCACCCAGGAGTTCTACGACCGCCAGGGCCGGCTCTACCAGGTCAAGGAGCAGGCCGAGGCCGATTCGACGAACACGACGACGACCTACACCTACGACGTGGGCAACCGTCTGAGCCGGGTGCAGCAGGCGACCTCGGCGGCGACGCAGAACCGCTGGTTCACGTATGACAATCGAGGCTTCCTGAGCAGCGAGCAGCATCCTGAGAAGGGGGCCTCGGGCAACGGCACCGTCACCTATTCGAGCTATGACGCCCGGGGGCATGCGCAGAGCAAGAGCGACGGGCCGAACAACCTGACGTTCGCTTACGACCGTGCCGAGCGCCTGACGCAGGTGACCGGCAATGGCGGCCAGATGCTCAAGGCCTTCTCTTATGGCATCTCCGACGCCGTCGGCTCCAGGACGAACGGCCGGCTGGAGACGGCAACGCGCTACAACTACGTCGGCGCGCCGTTCAATGCGACGGCCGCGGTCACCGAAACCTACGTCTACGGAGCGCGGCAGGGGAGGGCTTCGAGCCGCGCGACGCAGTTGACCTTCAACGGTACGCCGAAGGAGTCGTTCACCCAGAGCTGGTCTTGGAATGCGCTGGGAGATGTCGGCAACGTGAACTATCCGCAGTGCACCTTCGCCGAGTGCTTGCCGGTGTCGCGCACGGTCAGCCCCGGCTACGCGAACGGCTTCCTGACCTCGGTGCCGGGTTGGGCGGGCTTGATCACGTATCATCCGAACGGGATGGTCAATCAGGTCACGCACTCCAACGCCATCGTGGACACCCAGGCCAACGATCCCGACATGATGCGGAGGCCGTCCTCGATTTCGGCGGCGCGGAGCGGGGTGACACTCTGGAGCTCGGGCGCTTATCAGTACGATGGCACGGGCAATGTGGTGAAGACGGGCAACGGCTACTTTCTTTATGACCGCGTGAGTCGTCTGATCGAGGGGCGGGTCTACGATGGCGCGACCGGAGGCGGCACGCAGAAGTGGCAGAGCTACACCTACGATCCGTTCGGCAACATCCAGTCGATCGGAGGCACCAGCGGCCGCTCGACGCCGACGGGCTCGGCCACGAACCGACTCACCGGCACCGGCACGGTCTACGATTCAGCCGGCAACCTGACCAACTGGAACGCCAACGTCTATGAGTACGACCGCTTCAACCAGATGACGAGAATGCTCGCGGGAGCCGAAGACTGGCGCTACATCTACACGGCTGGAGGCGAGCGCTTCTGGTCCTACCGTGTGAACGGAGGAGGCTCGCTCTGGGCCTTGCGTGATCTGGACGGCCGGCTGCTGCGGGAATACGAAGCCCACGTTTCCTGGAGCACCTTCAAGGATTACATCTACCGAGGAACGCAGCTCCTGGCGTCCGACCAACCCACCGGAGGCGCCAAGCACTTCCACCTCGATCATCTAGGTACTCCGCGTCTGGTGACCTCAGCCGGAACCGGAGGTGACTTCTTCACGCTGATGCCCTGCCGCGTGCTCGATACCCGCACTCAGTCGGCCCCGCTCACCGCGGGTGAGACACGAGTTGTGCCGATGGCAGGCTCCTGCGGCATCCCGAGCGGCGCCTCTGCGGTGGCGGTCAACATCGCCGTAGTCGATGCCACAGCGCAAGGCGAGATGACTGCCTATCCGGCCAACGAGCCGCGGCCCACTGCCTCGGCAATCTCCTATTCGGCGGTCGTCGCACGCTCCAACAACGGGATCCTGAAGCTGGGAAACGGCGCTCTGGCATTCTTTGCCAACCAACTCTCCGGCAACGCTCATTTGATCGTCGATGTCACGGGCTATTTCACCGAAGGCGCCGGGGCGGTCCTCGCCTACCACGCTTACTACCCCTTCGGCGAGGAAGCCACGGCCTTCAACCAGGACACTGAGCAGATGAAGTTCACCGGACACGAGCGGGACCTGGCGAGTGTGGCGGGGGCGGGGGATGATTTGGATTACATGCATGCGCGGCATTCCAGTCCACTGACAGGAAGATTCGTGAGCCTCGATCCCTCTTTGGAAAGCGTTGACCCCTTCTCTCCGCAAAGCTGGAACCGCTACAACTACGTCCAAAATAATCCTCTCCTCTATGTGGACCCAACAGGGGAGCTGCTGGTCTTCGCCGGGAGCATGGCTAATTTAGAAAAGCTCAGGAAGTTGGTCAACGATTCACTGCACGGGCAAGAGCTTGTGATCAATCAGAACGGTACCGCACAACTCGTGGCAAATAACGTACAGGGACCTGCCTCCCCAGAGCAGGCGGCGCTTGCCGGTGCACTTTCGGCGGCGATCAACCGTTCAGAGGTGATTCGCATCGGGGTTGAGTCGGGTGCGTCTGGGGTGCTGATCGGCAGCTACGCTTCAGGGCAAATCGACATACAAGATATTAACGCGATCGGGACGGGTCCAGGCGTGAGTGGCGCGTCCGCACTCGCTCACGAAATCGTAGAGCAAACTGCCCGTCAGGTCTTTAACTTGCCACCGAACCGAGCTGGATATGGCTTAGCGCATCCCTTCGGGATTGCCGCTCAAGATTCCGTTTCGGGTTTCTCTCGAGGCATGAGTGCGACCTTCTTGTCCCCTCCAAATACAGGAAAGACAGTGACTCAACAGCTGAAGGGTTCCAGGACAATCACGGTTGTAATGTTCTGGGACAACGGGAATCTCGTTAAAGTGATGAGGCAGGAGCCGTGAAAGTGAGTATACCTTTGCTCTATCTGCTAGTATTTTGTTCCTTGGGCGTTGCTTGCGCTCCAGAGCAACCGGAGCGTCAAGCAGCGATCGCGGAATCCCATAATGCGAGACCTGACTCCGTAGAATCGATGTGGCACTCCCACGAGGTTATCATCCAAGCGGCTCTTGAGGGAGGGCCTATTCTTGAGGATCGCTACATGGAAGCGTGTAAGTTCTTTGAAGAACTAACAGGCATTGAAATCCGGGGAGAGGGTACTTTCGTTGGGTGGCTGCCTAACGAGCATACAGCGGAGGACTTGAAAGCTATCCGTGTATGGTATTCGATGAACAGTGATCGGCTCTATTGGGACGATAAGACCAAATCAATCAAGATACGCGATGAGCCTGGGCGCAAGCCCTGACGCGAGACGCATTATTTAGAGTCTATCGACCACGCTCTTGCGGACCTGATGGAATTGCGTCAGCAGTCGCGGCCGCAGGCAGGTCACCTCTACAACAATCGGCTGGTATCAGAGGTCCTGATGAGATCACTGCAGCCTCTGCTGCAAGCTCTAGTCTGTATCGTTATTTCTCACGGCACCGCCCTTGAGCCACTTCGGCGCTGGTATGCCCAAAATAAGGATAGACTCTACTGGGACGAAGAACAGGACGAAGTAAGGCTAGCGCCCGAATAGATGCATCATTCATGACGGAACACCCTCGGCGATAGTTCATGGCCCTATCTTTGACTGCAGCCGAAGTTTTGCCTGGACACGGTCTGGGGCCAATCTTATTCAGTGCGAGACCCGAGAAGGTCGAAACCCTTCTCGGAGAGGCCTATGAATCCTCATTTACCCGAGATGGTGAGGATTCTTATGTGACGCTCAAGTATCCAGACGGAGTTACCTTCTACTTTTCTTTGAAAGATGGCAAGAGGCTTGACTCCTTCGAAGTTAACTCAAGATCGGCGGTATGGCTCTTTGGTGAGCCTCTGTTTCCTCGCACCCAGGACGAGGTTGTCAATCTGCTGCGCCTCAGACTCCTCGATACTGGCCAAGAAGCTATCCAGGTGATCCGGAACGAGAGTGTCGAAGATGTCATTATGAAAGTCCGTGCTCTTGGCGCCGACTTCTACTTCGACTTGGAAGGAGATCTTCAACAAGTGCACTGGGGCGTCTTATTCAACGAAAGAGATGAAATTGCATGGCCGAGCTAGTATTGGTCGGCTGGGAGTGAATCGGCTTGGCGAGCGGCTCGGCCCTATAAGCTCTCCCGCTGCGGTTCCCGCAATGGGATCACCTTCCTCGCGAGATCCAGCTCCCAAGGGTTGTCCCAACGGCCGGTCGCGTAACGCCAGCCGGCGAGGGTGCGGAGCGTGGCCTTGCCCCAGGCGGGGGTGGAGCAGTCCTGGGCGGTGGGGAAGCGGCAGGCGAGGACTTTCGCGAAGCCCTGGACGCGGCTCCGGATCTTGGGCGAGAGCCAGGGGGCATCCTGGTGGCAGACGTAGGAGATCCACTTGGGCTCGGTCCACTCTTCGGGCGTGGTGGGGAGGTCCGGACCTTCCGGGCCGTAGCGCTTCAGTACCGGCATTTCGGCCTTCAAGCGGGCCGGATCGCGCTGCGGTGTCGGGCTGTAGAAGTAGAGGATCACCTCGGCGGCGGGGTGGACCTCCTTGACCTTGCGGATGAAACGGAGCGTCTTCTCGACCTCCCCCTCGGGGTCCTCGGGACCTCCCAGGACGAAGGAGAGCTCCGGGATCACTCCATACTCGCGGCACCGGCGGACCATTTCGAAGGTCTGCTCGACGCTGGTGCCCTTCTTCATGCGCTTGAGGACTTCGTCGCTTCCGGCTTCGGCTCCCACGTAGACCATGGAGAGGCCGCTCTTGCGAATCAGGTCCCAGGTGGATGTAGAGAAGCCGGCGAGGGTGTCGGTGCGGGCGTAGCACCAGAAGCGCAGGCCAGAGCGGGCCATCACTTCCAGGGCCGGGATGCTCGTCTCTTCCTTGTCGAAGAAGTTGTGGTCGTAGAGCTGCACCGAGTCGGCGCCGTAGCCTCGCAGGGTGGCGAGAACCGCTTCCATCCGCGCCGGACCCTGCAGGCGGGTCAGGCCATTGAACATGGAGACCACGCCGCAGAAGGTGCAGCGGTAGCGGCAGCCGATCGCGGCCTGGTGCACCCCGGTGCGCTTGCCCAGGAAGCTCGGCCGTAGGTAGGAGGCGACGTCTCCAACCCGCTCGTAGGGATAGAGCGGGTACTCGTCCGGTGGCCGGAAGGGGCGCTCTGGGTTGTGAACGATGGCGCCCTGATCCTTCCAGGTGAGGCCGCGGATGTCCTGCAAGGGCTTTCCTTCGAGCAGCTCCAGGAGCGTGTCCTCGCCCTGGCCGCGGACGGCGTAGTCCACGTAAGGGGCGTTGACGGCCGAGTCCGGGTAGAGAGTGGGGAAGTAACCGCCCCAGGCGATGGGCACCTCGGGATGCCGGGCGCGCACGATCGAGGAGAGCTCGATGGCCGGCGCCACCTGTGGACCGGGCATGACCGTCATCCCAACCAAGGCGGAGGGCTTTTCATCCAGGAGGCGCAGGAGGGTACCGGCTGCATCCGGATCGACATTGCCGTCCACGATGTGCCAGTCGTAGCGTTCGAGCACGGCCCCCAGCGCCAGGAGCGAAAGCGGGAGGCGCACGCTCCGCGGCGAGCACATGCGCGGATTCACCAGGATGACCCGATCCATGAGCTACATCCTAACGGCGGACGGCGTAAATGGTCATCACTTCATTGCCAAAATCTCGGCGGACGGCCGGCTCGATCTGCAATCCGTGGGCGGCAAGCGCCTTCAGCATGCCTTCGGGGTCTCCATCGGTCGAGAGGAGGATCAGCGCCCGGCCATCTTCCGAGAGGGCTTCGGGCAGGCCCGCGGCGAAGCGCTCCAAGACGTCCGGGCTTCTCCAGGCCAAATCGAAAAGACCCTTGGGCTCGCCCCGGAAGAACGGCGGATTGAAGAGAATGAGGTCGAAGCGCTCCCCCTCCACCGGGCCGAACAGGTCCCCTTGGCGGACTTCGACCCGATCTTCCATACGGTTGAGGAGGACGTTGATCCGGGCGCAGCGCACGGCTTCGGGGTTCAGATCGACGGCCAGGACGCGCCAGCCCCGGCGGGCGAGGAAGACGGCGCCGACTCCGGTTCCGGTCCCCATGTCCAGAGCGCGGCCCGCGGACGGCTCAGCAAGCTGGGACTCGGCCACGGTTCGGGCGAGCAGCTCTCCGCTGCGGAAGACGACCGGGTTGAGCACGTCCGGCAATGAGAGCAGGGTCACGCCATCGATCCTCTCCAGCGTGGGCTTGCGGACCCGGGGGAGCAGGAAAGGCCGCTTCAGG
>DATLNC010000156.1:0-19787 GCA_035536935.1 Thermoanaerobaculia bacterium | reverse complement strand
CAGGCGCGCCGCGACCTGCCGGGAGAGCAGCTTGTAGAGCTGCACCTGGTCGGCGGCCACCGAGGCCTCGGTGTAGCTGTAGTTCATCTCGAACTGCGAGGGCGCCACCTCCGGGTGGTCCTTCTCGTTGGCGAAGCCCATCGCCCGCTGCACCTCGGCGGCGGTGTCGATGAACTGCCGCAGGGCGTCGCCCGGCAGCGAGTGGTAATAGCCGCCCGTGGAGATGAACTCGAAGCAGCCGGTCTTGTGGTAGGCGCGCTCCGCGTCGCGCCCGCAGAACAGGAAGCCCTCGATCTCGTTGGCGGCGTGGGCGACCATGCCGTCCTGGGCGTACAGCTTGTCGGCGTACCCCTTGAGCAGGGCCCGCATGTCGGCGCTGTACGGACTGCCGTCGCGCTCGTGGACCTCGCCGAAGGCCAGCACCTTGCCGGGGCCGAAGATGTCCGACGGCAGCCAGTAGAAGGCCGGCCAGTCCACCGCCAGCCGCAGGTCCGACTCCTGCTGCCGCGAGAAGCCGCGGATCGACGAGCCGTCGAAAGTCAGATTGTCCGCCGACTTGAGCAGGAACTTCTTGTCATAGTCCAGCATGTGCAGCCGGCCTTCGAGGTCGGTGAAGCACACGGTGACCGCCTTGATGCGCTTCTCGTCGTTGAGATAGCGCATCCGCTGTTCGCGGACCACGTCGGCGGGCCGCCGGGCCAGCCGCTCCTCCTTGGCCTCGAGGTTCATCTCCTCCAACTGGTCGTAGGGGATCTCTAGAAAGTCGCGCAGCCCCGGATGCGAGGAGCGGGGCGCCGGCCGCGCCATCTCCTCCAGCTTCTCCGGTGTCATGGCGTCGAGCGCCTCGGCTCGGCTCGGTTCTGTTGGGTTCATGGTGTCTCTCCTTGGGTTGACGCGCTTCTCTTTAGCCTAGATTCTACATGAAATAACCTAGTCGTCAAGCTGGCTACGCTAAACATTCTCCAACCTAGCCTAATAACGAGATTGGGCCTCCTGCGTTCCTGCGCCGCAGAGGGAAATAAGGAGAGCCCTGGACCGTCGCGCTGGAGGCGTCTTCCACAGGTGCCTGATGGCCCTGTTCGGGAAGAGTGCCAGATGTTCTGCGACCAGGGAGAGGATGTCAGGTGTTCGCGGCCGGGCTATTGACAAATAGCTAAAATTTTCTATATTAAGAAACGTGGGTAGACAACGAAAGGATGGTTTGTGTGAAAAAGACTCGAAAGAAGCTGACCCTGAAGCGTGAGACACTCCATGGCCTAGAGCCTGCCAACCTTGGAAAAGCCGGGGGTGGCGCGAGAATGCCTAGTGATGAAGGTGGGTGCGGTACCGGTACAGATACCAATACCTGCGGGTGTTACCCTTTCACAACGAGAGACACGTATTGCTGTTAGCTATTAGCTAAAGAGGCGGCCTCATTGAGTCGCACTCTGGGTCCCTGGAGCTGTGCGGCTCCCCATGAAGACGCACCTCTCCCCTGCCGCTTACTCGAGCGGCTCGGGAGAGGTGGCTGTCGTCGGGCGAAGGTTGACAAGTGGGAGCTTCAAGTGCCTGTCGATTGGAGTCGCCTATGACTATCCAGAGAAACCAGCTCACTGCTATAGAGAAGGGCGAGGGAGAAAAGGGGCTTTAGCCTCACCCGGAGTGCCCGGGGAGTAGCAGGCACTCCGGCACGGAACCCATCGTGATGGCTCGGAAAGTCATAGAGTTTGAGGACCGAAACCTGGTTGAAGTTGATGGAGTCTCAATCTCTGGCTTTGTCGTCTCCGATGCCAGCTGCCCGGTTTGCGGCGCCGCTCCAATCTACGACGATGTTCATGATGCTCAGATGTGCCCCCAGTGCGACAACTGGCTCGAGCCCAAGTGCCCTGACCCGAACTGCCAGCAGTGCAGCGCCCGTCCGGATCGCCCACTTGTGCGTGCGTAACGTCCCGTCGTTACTCGCGAGTGAAAGTGTCCGAGGCGGGGACTGCCGGTGGAAGTGCGAGACGGTCGAGGATCTCCTGCGCGACCTCCCGTGCACTCCGCTGCTCCGCATCGATCGGCTCACCAAAATGCTCGTCCTCGTGCGCAGCGACACACGCGCGCGCATTCCGCACAACCCACTCATTCCCGCCACCGCTCACGTCGTCCCCGCGCATCGCCAGGCGCCCGAGTATCGTCGGCATCCCCGCCCGCAGGCAGAAGACCCTTACGGTCGGATCAAGCACGGAGATCCCCGCGACGACCTCATCGAAGTAGTCTCGGCGACTGAATGCCATCGGCACGACAACCGGCCCTCGCGCCACAGCCCGAACCAACCTCGCTCCGGCGACCGTCGACTTGCGCCACAGCTCGATGTCTTGAAAGTCATCAGTTCCCGCGCCGCGCATGGGAATCCAGCGAGAAAGCCGCTTGAGAGCCCAACCGGTCAGCTCCGGGTCGTAGACAAGGCTGCCAGGAACCGCACGGTGGATCAGGCCAGCGACGGTCGTCTTGCCCACGCCGAAGGCACCGTTGATGATCAAGATCACAGGACACCGTCTCCGAGGTAGGGGACCCCGTCACTCCGGGGCTGGCTCCTCCACCTTCTCGCCGGCAGCCAACGCGGGCGCCTTGAGGAAGATGGCTCCGAGCGGCGGCAGGTTCAGCGTGAGGGACCAGGAGCGGCCGTGGAGGGGGATCGGCGAGGTCTCGACCCCGCCCATGTTCCCCTGCCCGCTTCCCTGGTACTCGGCGGCGTCGCTGTTCAGCACCTCGGCCCACAGGCCGCGGCGGGGCACTCCCACCCGGTAGTTCTCCCTCGGCACGGGCGTGAAGTTGAGCACCACGAGAAGGACGTCCTTGCCGTCCTCGCTCTTGCGCAGAAAGGTGAGCACGCTGTTCAGGGCATCGTTGGCGTCAATCCACTCGAAGCCTTCCGGCGAGGTGTCCAGCTCGTGCAGCGCCGGGTCCTCGCGGTAGAGGCGGTTCAGGTCCTCCAGCCAGAGGGCGATGCCGGCGTGCGCGGGGTCGTCCAGCAGGTGCCAGTCCAGGCTCGTTTCGTGATTCCACTCGCGGTATTGGGCCAGCTCGGCCCCCATGAACAGCAGCTTCTTGCCGGGCTGCGCCCACATGTAGCCGTAGAGCAGCCGCAGGTTTGCCAGCTTCTGCCAGTCGTCGCCCGGCATCTTGTTCACGAGCGAGCCCTTGCCGTGGACCACCTCGTCGTGGGAGAGCGGCAGCAGGAAGCTCTCGTTCCAGGCGTAGACCATCCGGAACGTGATCTCGCTGTGGTGGTACTTGCGGTGGATCGGGTCGTGCGACAGGTATTTCAGGGTGTCGTGCATCCACCCCATGTCCCACTTGTAGCCGAAGCCGAGCCCGCCGACGTAGGTCGGCCGCGAGACCATCGGCCAAGCCGTGGACTCTTCCGCGATCGTCTGCACGCCGGGGAACTCCTTGCAGACCTCGTCGTTGAAGGCGCGGAGGAACTCGATGGCCTCCAGGTTCTCGCGCCCGCCGTAGCGGTTCGCGATCCACTCCCCTTCCTTGCGCGAGTAGTCGAGGTAGAGCATCGAGGCGACCGCATCCACCCGCAGGCCGTCGATGTGGAACCGGTCCAGCCAGAAGACCGCGCTGCTGATGAGGAAGCTCCGCACTTCGTTGCGCCCGTAGTTGAAGATGTAGCTCCCCCAGTCGGGATGAAATCCCTGGCGGGGATCGGCGTGCTCGTAGAGGTGCGTGCCGTCGAAGTAGGCCAGCCCGTGCTCGTCCGTCGGGAAGTGGGACGGCACCCAGTCGAGGATGACCCCGATCCCCTGCTGGTGTAGATGGTCGACGAAGAACATGAAGTCCTGCGGCGTGCCGTAGCGGCTGGTCGGAGCGAAAAAGCCGGTGGTCTGGTAGCCCCAGGAGGGATAGTAAGGATGCTCCGTGACCGGCATCAGCTCGACGTGGGTGAAGCCCAGCTTCTTCACGTGCTCGGCCAGGACCGGAGCGATCTCGCGGTAGGTGAGCGAGCGGTCGCCCTCCTCCGGCACCCGGCGCCAGGAGCCCAGATGCACCTCGTAGATCGACATGGGCGCCCCGACCGCCTGGCGCGGCTTGCGCCCGGCCATCCAGCCGGCATCCCCCCACTCGTAGCCGAGCTCCCAGACGACCGAGGCCTGCTGCGGCGGGACCTCGGCATGGAAGGCGAACGGGTCGGCCTTGTCCGCGCGGTAATCATCGAAGCGCGAGACCATGTGGTACTTGTAGTGCGCTCCCGGCCCCACTCCGGGGAGGAAGCCCTCCCAGATGCCGGTGGTGCCGCGGCGGGTCAGGGGATGAGCCGCCTTGTCCCATCCGTTCCAGTCGCCCATCACCGTGATGCTCTCGGCGTCCGGGGCCCAGACCGAGAACCAGGTCCCCTGCTTGTCCTCGTGGGTGTCGGGATGCGAGCCCAGGTAGTCGTACAGCCGGTAGTGCGTCCCTTCGTTGAACAGGTACACGTCCTGCTCCGTCAGTAGGCTCATCCCCTCTCCTTGCGGACTGCATCCACGCGCCGCAGCGCGTCCACCACCTCCGGCTTCGTCGAGAGCTCCTCGAACGTGTAGCGGGCCTTGCGCCGCCAGTTCGGACGCTCCATGTGGGTGCCGGGCACGTTCTGCGGCTCTGCTTCTCCCCAGAGATCTTCCAGGTTGATCAGGACCATCCGTGCCGGGCTGGCCGCCAGGATCTCCAGCAGCCGGCGCAGCACCCCCGCGTAGGCGCGCTCGTCGCTGCGCTCCTCGGGCGGCAGCTCCTCGAGGAGCTGCCGGCGCAGCGTGGCCCGGCGGTCGCGCTCCTCGCGTGCCTGGTCTTCACTGAAGAAGCCGAGCCGCTGAAGCTCGGCCACGTCCCTGGCTTCCCAGTACGCCCGGAAGGGCGGCATGTCGTGCGTGTTCAGGCTCGCGGCGGAGCGGGCCGGGGGCGTGCGCAGCCCCTGGTTTCCCGGCTGCAGCTCGTACTGGACCACGTACATGCCGAGCACGTCGTGGCGGTCCATGGCTTCGCCGATCTCGGGCGGGACCGTGCCCAGGTTCTCCCCCACCACGATCGCCTGATGGCGGTGGGACTCTACCGAGAGCACCGCGAACATCTCATCCACCGGATAGCGGACGTAGACGCCCGCCGAGGCTTCCATGTCCTGCGGGATCCAGAACAGCCGGTAGAGCTGCATCACGTGGTCGATCCGCAGCAGCCCGGCGTAGCGGAGATGATGGCGCAGGGATTCGATCAGATAGTTGTAGCCGTGCTCCCGGAGGCGCTCGGGGTGGAGCGGAGGGGAGCCCCAGTTCTGACCGCCGGTGAACAGGGAATCCGGCGGCGCGCCGGCCGAGATCCCCTCGGCGAACAGCTCGCGGTAGCGCCACACGTCGTAGGAGCTGCCATGCACCCCCAGCGGGATGTCGAGATAGAGCCCCGGTCCGCGGCGCCGCGCCTCCTTGGCCAGGGCGCTCACCTGCTCGTCCGTGATCCATTGCACCCAGAGGTGATAGCGGCGGTCGTCCTCGTCCCAGTCCGCGGGAGCGAGGGTCCCCTCCCGGAGCCGCTCCGGCCAGTTTTGCCAGGGCTCCCCACGCCGCTCCCCCACGGCCCGGAAGGCGGCGTAGTTCTCCAGCTCGGGCCGGTTCTCGGCGAAGGCCTCGTAGGCGTCCCGCCGGTCGGGGCCCGGTTCGGCGAAGAACTGCCGGGCCAGCTCCTCCAGCACCCGCCGCTTGAGCGCCATCAGCCGGGCGTAATCCACGAGGGGCGCCTTGCGCAGCTCTTCGATCTGCTTGCGGAGCTCCCCCAGGAGACGCTTCGCCTCCGCGCAGGTTTCCAGCTCCGGCACGCGGCGCGGATCGAGGAAGAGCTCGTTCCAGAACAGGCGGCTGGCCGGCGCATAGGGACTGGGCTCGAAGGGCTCGTCCAGGAACTGCGCGAGCATGGGCAGGGTCGCGACCACTCCGCCGCCCAGGCCGGCCGTCCACTCGGCGAGCCGCTCCAGGTCCGAGAAGTCGCCCGCGCCCAGGCTCTCGCGGGTCTGCAGGGCGTAGAGCGGCAGGAACACTCCCCACAGGGGCTTGCCATCCCCGACGAATGCCCGCGTGGGTGCGGAGATCACCAGTGCCTCGCCCGACCGTCCTTGGTGCTCCACCCGCAGATGGTGATAGCCGGCCGGCAGGTCGTGGGGCAGGACCAGCAGCCTTCCAACGGGAGACGCGGGAGGCAGCGAGGAGATCTCCTTTTCCCAGGCCCAGCGTTCGCCGTCCTCGAGATCGAAACGGCAGGTGATCCGGCCAGAGTCCGAGGCGAAGCGGAGCAACATCTCGGGCGGCCGGCCGTCCCAGGCCACGAAGACCGGCTCGATCACGCGCTCGGCCAGCTCCTGCCGCCGCTCCTCCAGGGCCTCGGCCGCGTCGTCCTCGCTCTCCAGAGGAGCTCCCAAAGCGCGCAGGACCGCCAGGAGCGACTCCGGACTCGCTTCGACGTGGCGGCCCATCACGTCGTTGTAGGAGGTCTCGACCCCATAAAGGCGGGCCAGCTCCCGCAGTGCATCCAAAATCATTCTCCTTTGCCCAGGATCTGGCGGATCCCCTGGAGCGGGATCCGGACCCAGCCGGGCCGGTTGTTCAGCTCGTAGGCCAGCTCCTGCACGTTCTTCTCGAGCAGGTACACGTCGATCAACGTCGCCAGCTCCTCGCGCGACGGCGGCACGAACGGCGCGCCCCGGGCGAGGTCGAGGTACACCTTGAGGAAGGTGGCCGAGGTCCAGCGCTCCCAATCGAGCGCCCAGCTCTCCAGCGCCGGGAGCGCGGCCGGCTGCACCACGCCCTCCTCGGATTCCTCATAGAGGCTGGCATAAGCCGCGTAGTGGAACGAACGCAACATGCCCGCCACATCGCGGAACGGCGAGCGCTTCATGCGGCGCTCCGAGAGCGGCCGCGCCGGCTCGCCTTCGAAATCGAGGATCACGAAGTCCTTGCCGGTGTAGAGCACCTGCCCGAGATGATAGTCGCCATGACAGCGGATGCGCGTCGCCGGGATCTTGCCGGTGAGCAGCGCGCCGAAGCGCTCGAAGACGCGATCCTGCGCCGCGAGTACCTCCTCGGCCTCGGGCCGCGCGGCCTCGGGGAGCGTACCGAGCTGCTTGCGCAGGAGCTGGAACGTCCGGCCCGTGAGCGTCCGCATCGACTGGTAGAGAGACCGCTGGTAGAGCAGCGAGAACACCTCGGGCGCGAAATCCGGCTCTTCCGGCCGCGAGGCGAGCGCGATGTGCATCTCCGCCGTCCGCTGGCCGAGGAGCTGCGCCGACTGGAGATAGATGCCGATGCGCTCCTGCGCTTCAGCCGGCACGTCCCGGCCGGCCAGCTCCACGAGCGGCTCCGCGGGCGGAGCGGCGAACGCGTGATCGCCCCCGGTGCTCATCACCCGCTCGAAGTAGCGGCCCAGGATGTCCAGCGTGTAGGTCCAGGCATCCCCCTCGTTGGGGACGAAGGCGTGCAGGACGCCGAGCGTGAGCGCCTCGCGGCCGTTCCTCAACTCCAGCCAGCCGGCGACCGGAGGCGCGTTGCGGAAGGTGGTGCGCTCGGTGAGGAACCGCCCGACTTCCAGGTCCGGGTTGATCCCCTCTTCCAGGCGGCGGAAGAGCTTGAGCACGAAGCTGTCGCCGAAGCGCACCGTGTTGCTCTGCTCCCCCTTGAGGATCGACGGCTCGAGCGAGCCTGCGTGACCGACGCTGTCGCGGAACGCCGGCGCCGGAGTGGCGGCGAGCTCGCGGCCTTCTCCCTTGAAACGGCGGCGCCGTGCAATCGCGCCCAGCAGACCGCGGGCAAAGGCGGGATCCCACAACGCGTCGTAGAGAAGCCCCATCCCCTCCGGGCTGTCGGACTGGAGCCGCGCGAGCGCCGCCGGCCGCCAGTCGCGCAGCACCCGCTCCGCCCGCTCCCCATGAGCGAAGGCCAGGGGCAGCGCGTAGGTCTCGGCCTCCCCTTCCGTGTACTCGACGGCGACCACGACGAGGCGGGCATCCATCTCTCCCCCATCCTGGTCCAGAGGGATCGACTCCGTGATCCTGAGATCGCGGATCGTCCGCGCCTTGGCGCCGAACCAGCGCCGCGTCGGGAGCAGCCGCGTCAGCGCCGCCTCCAGCTCGGGCTTGCAGCGGCCCTCCAGGCAGCTCTCCCACGAGCCCGGGACCGCGAGCACCGGGAGGTTCGCCTCCAAGCCGGGCGCTTCTGAGTTGGACTCCCCCAACCGCAGGCGGATCGGCGCCGGTTCCGTCTCCAGCACGAACCAGTAGAAGTTATGCGGCCCCAGGCTCAGCGAATAGGGCTGATCGCCGACGATGGGAAACGCATTGCGGCCGAAAAGCTCCATCGGCGCCGCGCCCCGGAAGCCCGCCAGATCGAGCTCCACGTGCTGGGCGAAACGCGACAGGTTCGCCACCACCAGCAGCGTCTCGTCCTCGTGGCGGCGGAGGAAGGCGAGCACGCGGTGGTTGTGAGGATTGAGGATCTCCAGGGTGCCGCGGCTGAATGCCTTGTGCCGCTTGCGCAGCGCGATGATGCGGCGCGTCCACCAGAGCAGCGAGTGCGGATTCCCCTGCTGCAGCTCCACGTTGACCGCCTCGTAGTGGTACTCGGGGTCGGTGATCACCGGCAGGAAGAGCTTCTGCGGATTGGCGCGCGAGAAGCCGGCGTTCCTGTCCGCGCTCCACTGCATGGGGGTGCGCACGCCGTTCCGGTCGCCCAGGTAGATGTTGTCCCCCATGCCGATCTCGTCCCCGTAGTAGAGGACGGGCGCGCCGGGCAGCGAGAAGAGCAGCGCGTTCATCAGCTCGATGCGGCGCCGGTCCTTGCCCAGGAGCGGGGCGAGCCGGCGCCTGATACCGAGGTTGATCCGCGCCCGCGGGTCCGAAGCATAGACCCGGTACATGTAGTCGCGGTCCTCGTCGGTCACCATCTCGAGCGTCAATTCATCATGGTTGCGCAGGAAGGTCGCCCACTGGCAGTTGGCCGGGATGGGCGGCGTCTGCTGCAGGATGTCCACGATCGGGAAGCGGTCCTCCATGCGCAGCGCCATGTAGAGCCGCGGCATCACCGGAAAGTGGAACGACATGTGGCACTCTTCGCCGGTCTCGGGATCGCCGAAGTAGGCGATCGAGTCCTCCGGCCACTGGTTCGCCTCGGCGAGCAGCATGCGGTCCCCGTACTTGGCGTCCACATGGGCGCGCAGCTTCTTGAGGTACTCGTGCGTGCGCGGGAGGTTCTCGCAGTTCGTCCCCTCGGCTTCATAAAGGTAGGGGATCGCGTCCAGGCGCATGCCGTCGACGCCCATGTCCATCCAGAAGTCCAGGGCCTGGACGACCGCGCGATGGACGCGCTCGTTCTCGAAGTTCAAGTCCGGCTGGTGGGAGAAGAAGCGGTGCCAGTAGTAGGCCTTCGCGACCGGGTCCCAGGTCCAGTTCGAGCTCTCGAAGTCCTTGAAGATGATGCGGGCGTCGGCGTACTTCTCCGGCGAGTCGCTCCAGACGTAGAAGTCGCGCCAGCGGCTGCCCGGCTCGGCGTTGCGCGCGCGCTGGAACCATGGGTGCTGGTCCGAGGTGTGATTGATGACCAGCTCCGTGATCACTTTCAATCCGCGGCGGTGGGCCTCGCGCAGGAAAACCTTGAAATCCTTGATCGAGCCGTAGGCCGGGTGGACCTCCGTGTAATCGGAGATGTCGTAACCATCGTCCCGCCAGGGGGAGGGATAGAACGGCAGGATCCAGAGGGCGGTGACGCCGAGGTCCTGGAGATAGTCGAGCTTCCCGGTCAACCCTTTGAAGTCGCCCATGCCGTCGTTGTCGGCATCGGCAAAGGCGCGGACGTGGATCTCGTAGAGGATCGCGTCCTTGTACCAGAGCGGCTCCCGCTCCGGGCTCTCCTCCTGCGGCTCCCGCCGGTTCCTGCCTCCCTCCTCCTCACGCGCCTTCTCGTCCTTCATCCGCATCCCCCGTGCCCCGTGCAGGTCGCCTGCCAAGCGGCGGTCACCGCCTGCGGAGCCCGCGGGAGGTTTACCAGACTCGGGCGGGGGATGCTAGCCCTGGGGGTTGGTCGCCTGTAGACTTGCGCGGCACGGGAGGAAGTAATTTGCCGACGATCAGAGGCATCTCTGGACCATACCGGTTCTTCTTCTACAGCTTCGACTGTGGCGAGCCCCAGCACGTCCACGTTCAGCGAGAGAGGATGCTCTGCAAGTTCTGGCTCTCGCCGCTGTCCCTAAGCAGCAATCATGGTTTCTCCCCCCGGGAGTTGAACCGGATTCGTGAGATGATTCAGGACAACCTTGAAGGGATCCGCGAGGCATGGAATGAACACTGCGGTTAGCCTGGAACCCCGAATCAACAACCTTCGGGTCACGGAAGAAACCATCACGGCAGACCTCGTCGATGGTCGGACAATCAGCGTGCCCTTGGCATGGTCGTGGCGACTCTCCGAAGCGACCCCGGAGCAACGCGCCCACTTCCAGCTCCTTGGCGATGGCCAAGGAGCCCACTGGCCCGAGATTGATGAAGACATCAGCATCGACGGGATGCTGTATGGCGGCCCCGCACGACGGCCACGGAGGGTTTGATCCCATGGACACCGATCCCCAGCCCCCTTCGACCGTAGCCCCCGCGCCCCGCCGGCGCGGCTGCGGCAAGCCCATCCTCGTCCTTCTCCTGCTCGCCCTCGTGGCGGCTGGGATAGTTGCGCTCTGGGCCTGGATCACCCTGAGCTACGACTATGCCGACGGCGAGAGGGCGGGATACATCCAGAAGTTCTCCAACAAGGGTTGGATCTGCAAGACGTGGGAGGGAGAGCTGGCGATGGTCAACCTTCCGGGCTCCATGCCGGAGATCTTCCGCTTCAGCGTGCGGGACGAAGCCGTGGCCCGGCAGATCAACCAGACCATGGGCCAGCGGATGACCCTGCACTACGAGCAGCACAAGGGCGTGCCCACCTCCTGCTTCGGGGAGACCGACTACTACGTGACTGAAGTGCGGCCCGTGAAGCCCTGAGTCATCGTTCGTCCACAGGCCCGAGCACGGGCTTGATATCGACGATGGGCGTCCCGCCGATGGCCTCCATGGGCGCAACCCTCAACCCCTGCGCGGAGACCTCCAAGACCGACACCCGATGAAATCCCACGGGATTGGGACGATCCGGCGACCGCGTCGCGAAGACGCCCGTCAACGGCGCGTCGCGCCTGCCGCGTGGGTGTACCTGAAGCACGTCGCGCCGTGCACGATGAAACCAGGTCAGAACGATCAGCTCGTCGCCCACTTGGACGCCGGCCAGTCCCTGGGCTATCTCAGCCGTGAGATCCAGCCACGCTTCCGGAGCGCCTTCGTCTCCCTGGCACGGCGCTGCCTCGAGGCTGACCAGCTCGGACCGTACGATTCCGATGGGTTGGATTGTGTAGCTGGGTTCGGTCATCTCACCAAGTCGATACCACCTCAATATCGGGAGCGTCAACTCCAACTTCTCCGTCTCGGGTCGAAGGGGCGGGCTTCGCCCTATGAGGGGCAGTGCCCGCCCTACATGGGGCAGCGTCCGCCCTACAAAGGGCAGTCTCCGCCCCACAGAGGGCAGCGTCCGCCCTCTAGAGGGCAGAAGCTGCCCTACAAAGGGCAACAACTCCCCTTCGAAGGGCGGAAGCTGCCCTACATAGGGGAGAGGCCGCCCTTCAGAGGGCAGACACTGCCCTACATAGGGCAATGACTCCCCCTCAGAGGGCAGACGCTGCCCTTCAGAGGGCAGAGACTGCCCTTCAAAGGGCGGGCGTTGCCCCTCGCGTTCGAGACGGTCTGCAACGTGTGTCCAAGGGTAAAGCTGGTCCAGGTCGTGCAATAGCGGAAGGCGAGGGGCCGGAGGGACCGACAGAGAACGCCAGCGGCGCCCCTCACTTCACGAACGAACAGTCACCGGTTGTACGGCCACTCGTTGATCCAGTGGAAGCCGCGGCTGATGAGCCGGAACCGGGAATCGTCCATCCGGCGGTAACGGCCGCGGATGTGCCTGCCTCCGATCTCGCCCTCCAACATGAGCACGTTTGCGTCGGCCAGCTTGTAGGAGATGCCGGCCTTCCAGTTCGGATCGTCGAACTTCGCCAGGGCGAACCTGTACGGCCCAGGGTCGGTCTTGAGCTCAAAGAACTCGGGTTCCGTTTCATGCGGATACTGGATGGCAATAAACCCCGGCCACTCGAAGATCAGCCGGCGCCACAAGGTCTTGTCCGTCGCCAGCAGCGGCCGGGCCACCCCGTCGACTGCGAGCTCCTCGACCTCCCAGACCCCATACAGCCGCGGCCTGGGCGCCAGGGCTCCGTACTGCCTGAAGTCCCGGTAGCACTCGGACAGCGTCGAACAGACGACGAAGAGGATGAAAGCCGTGCCGACCACCGCCGCCGCCCGGCGGCGCATCGGGCTCGCGAAAAGCGGACGGCTTTCGGCGGGCGGCAGCACCCGGCGGTTGAGCACCAGCAGGTCCGCGAGCCGCTTCAGGTCGGGGGCAGCCAGGACGACGGCCATCAAGAGAAGGTGCGACGAGTAGAGCTTGACCGGCACGTCGTAGCTGAAGTTGATCATCACCACGTTGCTCATGGCTCCAATGCACACGAGCGCGCCGAGCAGCGCGGTGCGCCGGAAGACCAGGAGCAGCCCGCCGAGCATCTCGGCCGCGCCGGTGAAGACCATGTAGCTGGCGGACGACCCCATGAACGTCCAGACGAGCCCCATGGGCGAGGCGTCGCCGATCGGTTGCAGGAGCTTGCCGGGCCCGGCAGGGATCATCTGGACCGGAATGAGCTTGGCCGCTCCGTACCGGATCATCGCCGTGGCGAGCACGAAGCGGAGGTAGACCCGCAGCCCCTCGTTGAGACGCGTGTAGTTCGCCCGCTTCCGATCCAGGATCGTCCAGATGGCCACGGCCGCCAGCGTGAGGACCAGGTAGCAGAAGAGCTGCACGTAGTTGTAGGTCGTGTCTCCGCTGCCCAGCGGCCGGTGGAGCACCTCGACCCCGAACACCCGCTCCCCCACCCACGGCACGGCCGCGTTCCAGAGGTCCGTATACGGCTGGCCGATGATCTCGCCGTAGACGGGGATGACTTCCAGCGGGAACGGAAAGGTGTACAGGACCACGTAGACGAACAGGAAGCGGAAGAGGATCCGCTTCACGGGTCCCCAATGCGGATTGTCCTGGTTTCTGCAATCGGAAGGCATGCTCTGATTCTACGTGCTAGGCTGCCCGGCATGCGACAGCTGCTCCTGCTGTGCCTGCTCTGGATTCCTCAACAGGTCCAAGCCGCCGAGGCGGACGTCGAGGCGGACGTCATTGTCGAGCTGCGGACAGAGGGCTCCGACCTCCGGGTCCTCGCAACCACGGCCATCACCGGGAGCCGCGCCCTGGGAGCGAAGAACGTTTCGGGGCTGTCCCACTTTCCCCTCCTCCACCTGCAGATTCCCGCCGACCGGCTCCCTCAGCTGACCGCTCTTCCCCAGGTGCGGGCGGTCTATCCCAACCACCGCGTGACCGCGGCCCGGACCGAGGGCGGCGCCCTCATCGGGTCTCCCCAGCTCCGCTCCAAGTACCGGGCGAGCGGCAAGGGGATCGGCGTGGCGGTCTTCGACACCGGGGTCGATTCGAGCCACCCCGAGCTCGCGGACCATGTCGTCGCGGGGTTCGACTTCATCGGCAACGAGCCGTTCGCGGACCGCAACGGCCATGGCACCGCCGTGGCGGGCATCGTCCATGGCATGGCTCCCGACGCGCACCTCTTCAGCTTCAAGGTTCTCGACGACGAGGGCAACGGAACGGAGTGGAGCGTCCTCGAGGGCCTCAACGCGGTCTATGCCAACCGCACCGCCTTCGGCGGAATCCACGTCGTCACCGCCTCGATCGTCTACGGCGGCCCGGCCAACGAGGATTGCGACGAGGTCATCCCCGAGCGTCCGGCCTTCGATTTGCTGGAGCAGGCTGGCGTGGTCGTCGTCTTTGCCGCGGGCAACGAAGGCTTCCGCGACGGCATCTCGGAGTTCGCCTGCCATTCCAAGGTGATCTCGGCGGGCGCGGTCTACGACGCGGACATCGGCCCCTCTCACCACGGCTCCTGCGACGATCCGACGACGCGCGCGGGGCAGATCGCCTGCTATTCGAACTCCGGCAACCCACTCGACGTGCGCGCGCCGGCCGAGGTCGCGAGGACCACGGCGTCCGGCGGGGGTTATACCGGGTTCGGCGGCACCTCGGCCGCCACGCCGTACGTGGCCGGCGTCATCGCGCAACTGAGGTCGAAGTTCCCCAAGGCGACCCCGGCGAAGATCCGCTCCGTGCTGATGTCCACCGGCACCCCGCTGACCGACACCAACGGCATCACACGCCGCCTGATCTCGGGGCCGGCCGCTTACAAGAAGCTCAAGAAAGCTCGTTGATGGGAGCTCAGGGCTCGCCCAGAGTCGCCGCAGCGGCGACCTGCTGCCTCTCGGACCACTAGCGATTGGGAAAGTAAACCGTTACCGCTTCGACATCCCTGGTCTCCTCGTACTCCTCTAAGCCCCAGCGGACGCAGGCTTGGCAGCCACAACAGAAGCAAGAAGCCAGATCGAACCCATACTCCTTGCAAACGTAGCGCGCCTTCCGGTGCTTCTGCGTCCAACTGGCCTGGTCGCAGTTCTCCAGAAAAAGCATCCAACTATAGACCCCCTCCGGGACCACTCGACCATTGATGCGCCCGTCCCACTGGATAGCACCGTTCGGGAAGCCATCGCAGCTTTCCCCCTTGGCCACGACGAATGTCTCGTTCCGGCTGAAGACATTCAATTCATAGCGCGTCGCGTTATAGGCCGGCGCATGGCCCTCGGCTACACCAAAGTGGTAAATGGTAAAGACTTCATTCTTCCCGTCGCCATTGGGAGTGAACGACGCAGGGTGGATCAAGGTCGGGAATTTGCCGGTCAGTGGGACCTTTGGCTGCACAGTAACGCTTGCGGAGGATGAGAAACACGAGTTCTTCGCGATAGCGGTATACGTCGTCGTGGAGGTCGGGGCGACCGTAATTTGGTTCGTCGTTTCACCGCCAGGCAGCCAGTGAACGCTGGAAGCATCCGTTACGTTGGCGGTAATCGTGCGTGAGGCGCTGCAGCAAGAGGTTGGACCCACGGCAAGGCTCACCTGGGGTTGCTTGCAGAAAACATTTACTGTGACATCGTCAGTACTGGAACAGCCGGAGAATCTGTCAGTGACTTGGAGCGTGTAGGTCGTGGTCTGGCTGGGAGCGACGGAGGTCCGCCGCCGCCCCGAGACGTTGGTGCCATCGGGTGCGGTCCAGGCATAGCTGTAGAAGCCAGGAAATACGGGAGCCTCTAACATAGCCGACCCACGCCCGCAGCACAAAGATTGGTCGGGCCCCGCGTTGGCGCGCGGGGCGCAGGCGATCACGATCGGCTCTACAGTCTCGCTCCAGCCGGTGCAGCAGTTCTGCACCGCCAGCTTGACTCGATAGGAACGTCCGCACTGAAGCTGAAGCCCGCATGATTCGGCAGCGAACTTCCTGATGTCTAAGGTCTTGGCTTCGCCTGAAAACCAGGACGAGCATTCGCGGCCGATCACGGTCCCATTGCGGTCTGTTTCGACCACGCTCCAAAAATGATTGATCTCTCTAGAGCTGGCCGAGCCATCGGCGACTATCGGGCTTCCTTCGCAGAAAAGGACCGCAGGCAGGGCCAGAGAGGGCACGGCTGATTCCTGTCTGGGCACGGGTAAACCGCCACGCCTGGGCACCAAGGGGTTGCCGCAGATATCTGTCAGTGTATTGCCGTCAGTTCCTGCTCGTGGCCGGATGTTCCAGAAGCCGCAAGTCTCGGGTTGACTCAACGAAAGCCCAAGGGAGATCTGGTTGGTGAAAGCCCCACAACCAACACCCGCAGCAGAGATCACATTGACACCACCTCCACTGGGGGCGGTCATCTGAAAGTCGCTCCCGTCGGCGGCGATACTGGAGCAAAGAATGGGCTCACTGGAAGTGAGAGTTATCAGGCATCGGGCCCGGTCGAGGCCCAAGGAGATGATAGTGGGAGGTGTCGTGTCAGCGATCGTGGCGCCGCCGCTAAAGGTTAGTGTGTAGCCGTTGGTGTTATTGTTGAAGTTGTTAACCAGGAGGGCATAGGTCTGACCAGCAGTGACGTTGATCCCCGGCATCGTTGGCACGCCGCCTGCGGCTATGCTGAGTGCAGGAGTTTCCCCTTGGGCAGGCAGGGTCAGGCCTGTATTGCCGTTCGTCGCCGAGAAGTTGCAGCGGATCGGCGTGGCGTTGGCTATGCCAGCACAGCCGCCGATTGTGATGTTGTAGAGGGCGAAATCATAATCAAGAGCGGTGTTAAGGGTAAAGGCGAAAGACCCGGTCGTCTGGGCCGTGAAGATGTACCAGACTGAGCTCGATTCGCCCGCCAGGCAGGTGGCTGCAGCCTCCAGAATCGCCCCTGTTCCCTGGAACGAATTATTCTGAACATAGATGTTTTGGCAGACCGGAATGCCTGTGTTGCAGTCCTGCTGGGCATCCAGACAAGATGGGCTCGCGAGGGTCAGGACGACCGTGGCTGCCCAAAGGATCGCCGGAAACTGCGAATGCCTGCCCTCTGGATTCGACTGGCGCAGGTGGATGAGCGCAGCTCGTCGGCTCGCCATGGTTCTGCTCCTTGCCGTTGGTCCAACGTCTTCTGCTCGATTCAAGCTTGTTTCAAGGTTACTTCGCTTTCTGATATACGTCAAACTGATAGAAGCGGTCACATAAGCCTTTGGCCTTCCGCGAGGCTGCGCGGTCATTGTGTCAGTAGGCGGCGAGGAGCTTAGCTCAAGAAGCTCCACCAGGGGTGAATACGTCGGTCAGGATGTAGTCGTCGGCGATGCCGGCCCTCAAGGCGAAGGGCTGTTGTTCGCCCGACCTTTCGAGCCCGTACATCGCTTCCAAGGTGCGCAGGAGATTGACGTGGGTGACGCCGTTCCCCTCGCCGTAGCTGCCGGGCTGAATGGAAGCTCCTGCCAGGATGGTGACGATGCGGTTCCGCCTTTCCCACTCCGGCGCCAGCGGATCGGTCAGGCCGGCAGGCCCATGATTGTTCTCGTCGAAGGTGAGGATGAGCAGGCTGTTGTTCTTCCTGGCCCAACGGTAATACCCGTCGAGGTTGTTCCGGAGCCATGTATCGCCGGCTTTGATACTGCTCGCGATGGACCCGTTGTGCATGTCGTTGACGAGGTCGGGAATCACGAAGGAAACCGTGGGAAGAGCGCTGTAGTCCTTGGGGAAATCCTCGAACCTGAGATTGGACGTGAGGTTGGGCACATTGGAAAAGCTGATCCAGGGGACATGCTTGCGGGCATAGAGCCCGGACTTCCCCACGCTCGACCCGATCGCGGGCAATCCTTCGGAGTACCCTTTGAAGGAGCGGCCGGAGCCGATCAGCTGCTCTCCCAGGTTTCTGGCCGCGAAGGGGATCGGGGGGACCCTGTCGAAGTAGCCGATGTGCTGGTTGCTGCCCGAGAAGAGCCAGAAGTAGTTGCCTTGACTGTGGTGCTCCTCGCCATACATGCGGGTGAGGTTGGCTCCCTCGGCCATCAACGTGCCGTTGATGTAAGGCGCGGCAGGATTGTCGATGATCTGCTCGTAGTCCTTGTTCTCCTCCACGACGATGACGACATGGTCGTAGACGGGGAGCCCCGCGGGCCACGGAATGCGCGCCGGAGCCCTCATCTCCAGCGCGGCCGGAGGCATCGAAGGCGGCCGGACGATGCCGCAGGACAGGAACACGAGGCCCACGAAGCCCAAGACGGGGGCGAAGCGTTTCATGGCGATCAAGCCTCCTTCTTGAGCAAGACGGACCTCGGCGCGCAAATTCCTCGAAGGCGCCCTCCTCTTCCCTCTATCCATATAATGGCGCCATGGACGCGGCGGCGATCGAGGAACGGCTGCGGGAGCACTTCAGGATCAGGGCGGAAGCATCTGAGGGGACCGAGGGGATTGCCGCGGCCTGGCTGTTCGGCAGCGTGGCCAGGGGGACCGCCCGGCCGGATAGCGACGTGGATGTCGGCGTGCTGTTCCGCGAAGACCCTCCCCTGACCCTTGCCGGCTACCACTTCGACCTGGAGGCGGACTTGCAGGAGCTCCTCCTGCTGCCTGTGCAGTTGGTCGTGCTCAATCGAGCTCCGGTCGATCTGGCTTTCCGTGTTTTGCGCGATGGCAAGCTGCTCGTCAATCAGGATCCTTCGCGGCGCATCCGATTCGAGGTACGGACGCACAACGAGTACTGGGACATGGAGCCTTATTGGCGGCTCTACCGGAAGGAGCGGGGCGAGCTTGACCGACATCGATCTCGTTTATAAGAAGCTGGCCTTTATCGAGGCTTGCGTCAATGAGCTGAGGACGCTGGGACGTCCGGATGAGATCCGCACCGATCTCCGCGAGCAGAGATTCGAGGCCTACACCCTTCAGGTCGCGATTCAGGCGGCGCTCGACATCTCGGCGCATATCGTCTCGGATGAGCGATTGGGCTTCGCCAGCAAGAATCGGGACTATTTCGAGCTGCTCGTAAGATTTGGCTGGCTTCCCAAGGAGCTTGCGCCGGCTCTCCACAACATGGTCGGGTTCCGCAACATCCTGGTGCACGGTTACGAGGTCGTGAACCCTGCCCAGATCGAGAAGATCACCCGTCATCACCTCGACGACCTCCTCGCGTTCGTCAAGGCCATCCGGCAGCGGCTCGCTTCCGAATGACCCCGCTCGTCGAGCTCCGCAACCTCACCAAAGCCTACGAGGAGGGGGACCGGCGGCGCACGGTGCTGCGGGAGGCGGACGTGGCGATCGGGCGCGGGGAGCTGGCGGTGCTCGTGGGGCGGAGCGGGTCGGGCAAGTCCACCGTGCTCAACCTGATGTCCGGGATCGACCTGCCCGATTCGGGCGAGGTGGTCATCGACGGCGTCTCCCTCTCCACCCTGCCCGAGCGTGAGCGGACGCTGTTCCGCCGCGACCGGATCGGGTTCGTGTTCCAGTTCTTCAACCTCATCCCCACCCTCACCGTCGAGGAGAACCTGCTCCTGCCGATGGAGCTCAAGGGGCGCATCGGCCCCGGGCAGCGGCGCTCGGCGCTCGCGCTGCTCGAGGAGGTGGGGATCGCGGACCGGGCGTCCAGCTATCCGGACCGGCTGTCGGGCGGCGAGCAGCAGCGGGTGGCGGTGGCGCGGGCCCTGGCCCACGATCCGCTGCTCGTGCTGGCCGACGAGCCGACCGGCAATCTGGATCTCGAAACCGGCCTCCAGGTGCTCGACCTCCTCGACCGCCTGACCCGGCAGGCCGGCAAGACCATGGTGATGGTCACCCACAGCCCCGAGGTGGTGGGGCTCGCGGACCGGGTGTTCCGCATCGAGGACTGCCGGCTGGTGGAGCGGGCGGGATGAGCCTGCTCTGGCGCTCCAGCCTGCGCTACCTCCTGCGCCACCCCTGGCAGTTCGGTCTCGCGGTGCTCGGCGTCGCCCTCGGAGTGGCGGTGGTGGTGTCGATCGGCCTCGCCAACGCCAGCGCCAGCCGCGCCTTCACGCTGTCGACCGAGGCGGTCACCGGCAGGGCCACGCACCAGGTGATCGGCGGTCCCGGAGGGATCCCCGACGCCGCCTTCCGCCGCCTGGAGCTGGAGGCCGGCCTCGACGCGGCGGCGCCGGTGGTCGAGGGGTGGGTGGGCATCCCCCCCAGCTCCCCCAGCACACCGGGGCGCCCCGGCCGGATCCTCCATCTGCTCGGCGTCGATCCCTTCTCGG
>DATLNC010000155.1:0-46642 GCA_035536935.1 Thermoanaerobaculia bacterium | reverse complement strand
TGGTACACATGGGGAGGCGACTCTCCCAGATGGGGGAGTCACTCGTACACGTGGGGGGATCGCTCTCCCCGACGGGGGAGTCACTGGTACGCGTGTACCAGTCGCTCGTTCATCCGGGGGAGTCGTTCCCCCGCGTGTACGGGTCACTCGTACGGCTGTACCAGTCACTCGTCCACGCGTACCAGTCGCTCGTACAGCCAGGGGAGCCACTCGTCCGCGCGTACCAGCCACTCGTCCCTCCGGGGGAGACTTTCCCCTTTTTGGACGAGTCGCTCACCTTGGGGGTTGACACGCAGCAGCGAAGGGCCTATTCTTCCCAACGTTGGTGGGGCCAATGAGTGGCCCTATTGACGTACACGGCCAGAAAATTTCGAAAGAGACCTGGTACAAACTCAGGTCTCTTTCTGTTTTGTGGCCACAAGAAAGAGAGAAAAGAAGAATGCGTAACACGGGTAAAGTGAAGTGGTTCAACGACACCAAGGGCTTCGGATTCATCACGCCTGAGGATGGAAGCAAGGATCTCTTCGTCCATCACTCGGCGATCCAGGGCGGCGGCTTCAAGAGCCTCGCCGAGGGCGAGCGGGTTGAGTTCGATGTCGTCCAGGGCAACAAGGGCCCTGCGGCCGAGAACGTCACCAAGATCTCCTGAACCGGATCTTTCTCGCGAGGGGCCATCCACCCGGGTGGCCTTTTTCCTTTTCTCCCCCTTGCCGGCCCGGGTCACTAACCGATCAGCTTCTTGTAGTACTTGAGGTGCCGGATGACGGCCTTGTTCCGCCCCAGCTTCTCGAAGATGCCCGCCAGGTTGAAGTGGGCGTCGGCGAGCTTGGGATCGAGATCCAGAGCTTTTTCGTAGACCTCGATCGCTTCGAGCGGCCGGCCGAGATCCTGCAAAGCCACTCCAAGATTGAAGAGGGCGATCGAATCGTCCGGCCGCAGGGTCAGGGCGCGGCGGTAGCAGGGTTCGGCCGCGTCAGCGCCGCCGGTCTCGTGCAGGAGACGGCCGAGGTTCAGGTGGGCATCGGCCAGATCGGGATTCACTTCCAGGGCCTTGCGATAGGCCTGGATCGCCTCGCCGGGATCCTCGTCCTCGATCTCGACGCCGCGCTCGTACCACTCCTCCGCGACGTCGGGAGCCTCGGGCTCCACGATCTTGCTTTCCGCGCGCTGGAGCGACGCGGCGCCCCGCGCCAGCTCGGCGACCTCGAAATCGAGCAGGGCCTGCCCGGATTCGGGATTCCAGACTTCGCGGCCATCGCGCACCACCACGTGATGGCCCTGAGCCGAGATGCGGACACCAGTGAGAGGACGGCCTTCCGGAAGCTGCTCGCGGAGATTCCTGAGAGCCAGATGAATGCGGCGGTGGGGGACGCGCGCCGCCAGGAGACCCTTGGCCGTGCGCAGCAGGATCAGGTCCTGGAAAGAGAAGCGGTGCTCGCCGCGGGGCCCCTGCCCTGGAGACAGGAAGCCGGCGCGTACGCAGGAGCGGACCTGGGCGACCGAGAGGCCGAGCAGCGAGGCGACGTCACGTGTCGAGTAGCCGCTCGGGCTGGCGGTGCGTTCCGTCTCGCCCGGTGATCTGAGTGAGGCGGGTCGGTGCATCGGCCACCATTGTACTCCCGGTCAGCCCTCTCTCAGCGCTTGGACGATTTCTTCTTGGGCTCCGCCGCGGTGGCAGCCTCTTCCGCAGTCTTGCGCGGGGAGGCCTTGGGCGGCTTGCGCGAAGCGATCGGGATCGGCTCTTGCGATTTGCCCTGGGGCTGGCCCTGGGGCTGGACAGCCGCGAGGCTCGCCTTGAGCGCTTCCATGAGATCGATGATCTGGGCCTTCGGAGCTTCCGCCGGCGCCGCCTGGATCTCCTGGCCCTGGACCTTCTGCTCGATCAGCGCGCGGGTGCGCTTGCGCACGCTGTCCTCGTAGGCCTCGGGGTGGAACTCGTCCGCGGCGATCTGCTCGATGAGCTGCATGGCGAGACGCAGCTCCGGCTCCTTGACCTCCGACGGCGCGACCGGGACCTCGTTGAAGCTGCGGACCTCGTCGGCGTAGCGGAGCTGCTGCATGATCAGGCCTTCCTCATAGGGGCGGAGCAGGACCAGGTAGTCCTTGCCACGGGCGGCGTAGCGCGCCACCGCGGCGCGGCCGGTCTCCCGCATGGCCTGCGACAGCAGCCGGTAGGGCTTGTCGCCTCCCTTGTCGGGTCCGAGGTAGGTGGACTTCTCGAAGAACACCGGATCAACCTCCTCGGAGGGGACGAACTCGGTGATCTCGATGGCGTTCGTCGGTTCCGGAGTCAGAGCCTTGAGCTCTTCATCCGAGAACAGGACGTACTGTCCCTTGGCGTATTCATACCCTTTAATCATCTCATCCCGTCCCACGACCTGATCGTCGGTCGGGCAGATGTACTGTTGCTTGAGACGGGTACCACACTTCCGGTGCAGCATGTTCAGCTGGATCCCCGACGCGGTCTCACCCGTCGAGTACAGCTTCACCGGGATCGTGACGAGGCCAAATGAGATTGTTCCGGAGGCGAAAGGTCGAGCGGTCATTGCCATAATATACCATTGGTTTGCAATGTCCGTGCAAGCTCCTGGAAAAATCGATCCATCAAGACTCTCGAAGGAGATTCGAAAGGAGCTGGACCGCCTGAAAGCGCCACGCGGCGCGGTTTCGGCATTCGATGCTGAAGCTATGAAACCCGAGGTCAGCAGCCGTCCTTTTACGAAAAAAGGTTGGGTGTTCGAATTGAAATATGACGGGTTCCGGCTTCTCGCCGAGAAGACTGAGGACGGGGCCCGGCTCGCCTATCGCAGCGGACGCGACGCGACTCGTATCTTCCCGGAGATCCTGCGCGCCGTCGGCGACCTTCCTTTCAGGTCTCTTTTACTGGATGGAGAGGCCGTGGTGCTCGACGATTCGGGGAGGCCTGACTTCCAGAGCCTGCAACGGCGTGGCCAGCGGGCTGCGATTGACAACACTGCAGTGCTCTTCGCTTTCGACATTTTATCTTTCGAAGGATTCGACCTTCGTCCTCTACCCCTCTCGTATCGTAAATCGGTGCTGCGCCGCGTGCTCTCTCCCTGGGAGACTACCGGGCTCCTGCGCTACGTGGACGAGGTGCCCGAGCGCGGCGAGGACTTCTACGCGGCTGTCGAGGGCATGGGCCTCGAGGGCGTGGTGGCCAAGAAGGAGGACTCGCCCTATCGTGGCGGCTACTCCGATCTCTGGCTGAAGATCCGGGTGGAGCGCCGTGCCGATTTCGCCATCGTCGGCTACGAGCCCGGGCCGGGAGGCTTCCGCTGTCTCCATCTCGCGATGTGCGAGGGCGGAGGGCTCGTCTATGCGGGCACGGTCGGCAGCGGCTTCGACGGTCGGGAGCAAACCGAGATCCGCGCCCGGCTGGATGCGGCCCGGAGGCCGAGCCCCGCCGCGGAGGGGGCAGTTGGCCCGAAGAGCGCGGTCTGGGTGGAGCCCGAGCTGGTCTGTGAGGTGCGCTACAAGGAATGGACCCGTGGCGGCAATCTCCGCCAACCAGTATTCCTGCGTCTGCGCGGGGACAAGGAGGTCGGCGAGTGCCTGCGTCCCTCGGATGCTCCGGAGAGAGAGGTGGAGGAGGAAGCGCTTGCGCCATCCGCTGAAAAACCGCGATTCACCAATCTGACCAAGGTCTTCTGGCCGGATGAGGGGTACACGAAGGGCGACCTGATCGATTACTACCGCGCGGTCTCTCCCTGGATGCTGCGCTACCTGCGCGACCGGCCGCTGGTCCTCGACCGCTATCCGAACGGCATTAGTGGCAAGTCGTTCTTCCAGAAGAACGCAGGAGACGGCGGCGAGTACTTCCTCTGCAACGGTGAGGATGACCTGCTCCATCTCGCCAATCTGGGGGCGATCCCCCTCCATGTCTGGTCGAGCCGCGTGGAGTCGATCGACCGGCCGGACTGGTGCATCCTGGACCTCGACCCCAAGGGGGCGCCGTTCCGGGACGTGGTACGGATCGCGCTCGCGATCGGCGACCTGTGCGACGAGATCGAGCTGCCGGCGCTGGTGAAGACGAGCGGCGGCAGCGGCCTGCACATCCTGATCCCCATGGGCGCGCAGCACGATCACGACTTCGTGCGCCAGCTCGCGGAGCTGCTCGCCCGGGTGATCGTCGACCGCCTGCCGGCGATCGCCACGACGATGCGGTCCATCCCAATGCGCAAGGGGAGGGTCTACGTAGACGCTCTGCAGAACGGCCGCGGCAAGCTGCTGGCCGCGCCGTACAGCGTTCGCCCACATCCTGGAGCGCCGGTGTCGACTCCGCTGGCCTGGAGCGAGGTGAGCTCGAAGCTCGACGTGCGCAAGCTCAACCTGCGCACCGTGCCGAAGCGATTGCAGAAGACCGAGGACCCTCTGCTGCCGGTGCTCGAGCTGCGCCCCGATCTGATGAGCGCGCTGGGAAAGCTCGCCGAGCTGCTTTAGAAGCTCTCCGGCTGGCTGCGGGCGAGCAGGGCAGAGGCGAGCAGGGCAGTTACCGCCAAAGAGTTGCAGGTGGCGACGAAGGACCCCCAGGGCTCGGTCAGGAACGGTCGCTGGAAGAGGTGGAGGGCGGCGATCAGAGCCGCGATCAGGCCGAGCCCGAGGGCCCAGTCCAGGGCGAGTGCGGCGGCGGCGCGCCCTTTGCGGAAGAGCCGCTGGACGCGGAGCACGAGCCCGGCACCCGCGGCAGCCAGGAGGCCATGGACCAGGAGCCAGCTCAGCAGCCGGGGCTGGTCGGGGAGGAGCAGGGCCGGCAAGGGGCGGAGGACGTCGAAGAGGATCATCAGCGCGAGCGCGAGCAGGCCAGCCGCGAAGCCCACAGGCCAGCGCCGCTCCGGGCTCCTTCCCCGTGCGGCAAGGAAGAGGATCACGGCCGCGGCCCCGGCCTTGAGGGCGATCCAGGTGCTGGGCAGATTCCGCCCCTGAGTCAGGCTGAACCAGCCAACCTCTCCAAGCGTGCCGAGGAGCCAGCCGAGGACGAGCACGGCCGCGTCGAGGAGGAGGATGGCGCGCAGGTCGGGCTGGCTCAGCGCAGTCCGCACGGGCAGGGCATGCGCGAAAGGGCCGGGCCGGCGCGTTGCCCAGGCCACGAGCAGAGCCTGAAGGGCGGGGACGGTGACGAGCAGGAAGAGGCCCTCGTAGCTGCGGTCCGCGTTGCCGAAGATCACGGCCGAGGTCAATGCCCGGGTCAGCCAGAAGGCGGCAAGGAGCGTCAGCCAGAGGGCGAGGAGGCGGGACATGGAGGAGAGATTACCTCGCGGCGCAGTTTCTCCCCTGGCTCGCACTGGTATGGATGTATGCCGTACGTCCCTTGAAAGGAGAGATGAGATGCGCAAGGTAATTCTGTCTGTGCTTCTGCTGGCTGCCACCCTGACGTTCCCCGCCCAGGCCAAGGTCACGCGCTACCTGACCGGCAATGCCGGCGACGTGGTGATCTCCATGGCCGGCCCGGCCCACGACCTCGGCGGAGGCAGCACCGACATCGACGCAGCGATCCAGTGGATGATCGACCAGGTGCGCGGCTGCACGAGCTGCTCCACCAAGCTCGACGTGGTCATTTTGCGCTCCAGCGGCTCCAACGGCTACAACGACTACATCTATGCGATGAACGGCGTCGACTCGGTCGAGACCCTGGTCATCACGGCCGCGAGCAACTCCAACACGGCCGCGGTCCAGGACACGGTGCGCAAGGCCGAAGTGGTCTTCTTCGCCGGCGGCGACCAGTGCGACTACGTCAAGTACTTCAAGGGGACCCTCGTCGAGACCGCGGTAGAGGACGTCTACTCGCGCGGCGGCGGCGTCGGCGGCACCAGCGCCGGCACGGCCATCCTGGGGGATTTCACCTACGACGGCTGCACGGGCAGCGCCATTTCGGCCGACGCCCTGGCCAACCCGTACCACCGGACGATCACGTTCACCTATGACTTCTTCCACTGGGCCAACCTGCAGCGCACGATCACGGACAGCCACTTCGTCGTCCGCGACCGCATGGGGCGGACCATGGCTTTCCTTGCCCGCCAGATCAAGGACGGCAAGGCCACCAACGCCCTGGCGGTCGCGGTCAACGAGGTCACGTCGGTGGTCGTGGACCGCAACGGCCTCGCGACGGTCATGGGCAACGGCCCGGCCTACTTCGTCCTCGCCGATCACGCTCCGGAGGTCTGCCAGTCGGGCACGCCGCTGACCTACTCCAACTTCAAGATCTGGAAGGTCCCGTCAGGAGGGACGTTCAACCTGCAGAACCGGCCGACCACCGGGTACTACCTGCGCAGCGTCACCAACGGCGTCGTCAGCTCGAACCCCTACTGAGGTATCATCACTACAAGATTGCTTTCCGAAAGGGGCGAAACAACGTATGAGGCGATTCACGAGCTTGCGCTGGTTGTTGGTAGTGGTTGCCGTCCTGCTGCTGACCGGCCCGGTGGCCGCCCAGCTCCAGACCGGCGACCTCTACGGGACGGTGGTGGGAGGCGATGGTCAGCCCCTGCCGGGCGTGACCGTCACGCTGGAGGGCCCCGGCTCTCCGTCGGTGCAGGTCACGGACGAGACCGGGAAGTTCCGCTTCCTGGGTCTCTACCCGGGCACGTACAGGCTGACCGCGGAGCTGCAGGGCTTCTCGACCCTCGAGTACCCTGACATCGGCGTCCGGGTCGGCGGCAACACCTCGCTCGAGATCACCTTGAGCGGCGCGGTGGAGGACGTGATCACGGTCACGGGCGAGAGCCCGCTGATCGACGAGCGCCAGGTCAACCGCGGCACCAGCGTCGGGGCCGTCGAGCTCGACAAGGTGCCGACCGCCCGCGACCCGTGGTCGCTTCTGAGCCTCGCGCCGGGCGTCCTCGTCGACCGCTTCAACCTGGGCGGCAACGAGAGCGGCCAGCAGTCGAACTTCATCGGCACGGGCGCGACCGGCCGCGACAACGTGTTCGCCGTGGACGGCGTCGTTTTGACCGACATGAACGCGGTCGGCGCCTCGGCCACCTACTTCGATTTCGGCGCCTTCGAGGAGGTGCAGTTCACGGTCTCCAGCGCCGACGTGACCGTGGCCACCTCGGGCGTCACCATCAACCAGGTGACCAAGCGCGGCACGAACGAGTGGCGTGGCCAGGCGCGCTATCTGCGCACCGACGGCGACTGGCAGTCGAACCCCTCCGATCTCGGCGATGGCCTGATCGGCAACCAGATCGATGCGGTGGAGGAGTGGGGCGCCGACATCGGCGGTCCGCTCTGGAAGGACCACCTGTGGATCTGGGCCTCCTACGGCGAGAGCGACATCAGCAACATCGTCGTCGGCGGACAGACTGACAAGACGCAGCTCGAAGACCTGAACACCAAGCTGAACTTCCAGGCCGGCCAGAGCAACTCGGGCGTGCTCCACTACTGGACCAACGACAAGCTCAAGTTCGGCCGCGGCGCCGGCCCGGCCCGGGCGCCCGAGGCCACCACGGACCAGACCACGCCGCAGGACATCTACAAGGTCGAGGACACCTGGCTGCCGACCACGAACCTGGTCCTCACCGGCCTGTTCGCGCGGGACGACGGCATCTTCACCCTGAGCCCGCAGGGCGGGCTCGACGCGAACATGTTCACCGATGCGGACGGCGTGCTGCGCGGCTCCAACAGCGATTTCACCCAGGAAGCCGTGATCGATCAGGCGCGTTTCGACGCGAACTACTTCTTCGACGCCGGAGCTTCCAACAACGAGCTGAAGTTCGGCGTCGGCTTCCGCGAGCAGGAGAATCACTCCGTCTCGCTCTGGCCGCACGGCAAGTTCGTGGTTTCCGGCGAGTTCCAGGGGCTCGACCCCGGTTTCGCCATGGTCGGCTTCGCGCGCAACCGGACCGTGGGCATCATCTCCAGCTACGACTCGGCCTGGCTCCAGGACACGATCACCTTCGACCGCTGGACGATCAACGCCGGCCTGCGGTACGACAACCAGACGCTCGAGAACCTGGCGCAGTCCGAGCCGGGCAATCCGGAAGCGCAAGGATTGCTGCCGCCCATCAACTTCCAGGGCAACGACGCCGGCGGCTTCGAGTGGGAGACGGTCGTACCCCGCCTGAGCGCCACCTACTCTCTGGGGGAGGACCGCCAGAGCCTGGTCCGCGGCACCTTCTCGCAGTATGCCGAGCAGCTCGGCCAGCTCCCTCTGGCCACCCGGGTCAACCCGATCGGCTATGCCTACGCCTACTTCTACTTCGCGGACACCAACGGCAACCTGGTCTTCGACCCGAACGAGGCCGGATCGCTGCAGTTCGGCTACACCTACAACATCGATCCGGAGGACCCGGCGGGGTTCCCGCCCAACGTCAACGATCCGAACCTCGATCCGACGATGACGGACGAGGTCACGCTGGGCCTGGAGCACTCGTTCCGCAAGGATCTCGCCGGCGGCGTGACGCTGACCTACCGCAACGTCTACGACATCCCCGAGAGCCGCACCTTCGTCAGCGACGACGCGACCGGGCAGGTCCGCCTGGCCACCCGCGAGGATTGGGTCCAGACCGGCACGGTGCAGGAGAGACTCCCGAACGGGCAGCTTTCACGGGTGGTCCCCGTCTATGACATTCGCGACGGCCTGACTCCCACCGGCGGGACGTTCTACACCAACGGCGACAGGGAAATGGACTACATGGGCGTCACCTTGAGCCTCAACAAGCGCCTGGCGAACCGCTGGTCGATGCGGGGCCACATCACCGCGGCTGATTGGAACTGGAAGATCGGGTCGGAGTACAACAAGTACGCCGATCCGACGGATCAGATCGCCGACGATCTCGGCTTCGCCGACGGGGACGACGTGTACTTCGAGCAGTCGGGGAGCAACAAGTCCAACGTCCTCGTGGGCAGCCGCTGGTCGTTCAACCTGAACGGCCTCTACCAGGTCGCGCCCGAAACGCCCTGGGGGTTCAACCTCGGGGCGAGCCTCGACGGCCGCGAGGGATACATCTCGCCGCCCGCCGTGCGCAGGAGCGGCAGCGTGGGCCGGCGCAACGTCCAGCTCACGGAAGACATCGGCGAGTTCCGCAACGACAACGTGTACGTCTTCAATGCGCACGCCGACAAGGACTTCACCTTCGGCGATACCCGGCTGATCCTCAGCCTGGACGGCTTCAACCTGACCAACCAGGATACGGTCCTGCAGGTGGAGCGCAACGCCCGGGCCGGCAACCGCACGTTCGATGTCAACGAGACCCTGAGCCCGCGCGTGTTCCGCGCGGGCGTCACGTTCCGGTTCCGGTAGGTTTTTCCTGGGCGGCCCCCTGCGGGGCCGCCCCCCCTCCGCTACAATCCAGAGCGCATGCGAGCGGTCCTTGGTGCCTTTGCCGTCCTTGGTGTCCTTGTCGTCCTTTCCGCGGCCGCGCCCGTCCGCCCCCCGGACATCCTTCTGATCACGATCGACACCCTGCGTGCCGACGCCCCCGGATTCGCGGGCAACCCCCGGGTTCAGACCCCCGTGCTCGACCGCCTGGCCGCGAGGGGCCGGGTGTTCACCAACGCCCACGCCCACAACGTGGTCACATTGCCGTCCCACACCAACATCCTGACTGGCCTCTACCCGTTCCAGCACGGCGTTCGGGAGAACAGCGGCTTCCGGCTGTCCGGGGACGTGCCCACGCTTGCGACCGTCCTTCGCGGCGCGGGCTACGCGACCGCGGCGTTCGTCGGCGCCTATCCCCTGGACTCGGAGTTCGGCCTCGACCGCGGATTCCAGGTCTACGACGACCGCACCACCCGCGGCTCGGACGACGAGCAGTTCGAGCTCGCCGAGCGGCGCGGCGACGAGGTGGTCGGCCCCGCGCTGAAGTGGTGGCACCAACAGGGGATCAACCACCAGGGCAAGCCCCGCTTCCTCTGGGTCCACCTCTACGATCCTCATGCTCCCTACGCGCCGCCGGAGCCGTTCGCAACCCGCTACGCCAAGGAGCCCTACCTGGGCGAGGTCGCGGTCGTGGACTCGTTCCTGGCGCCGCTCCTTGAACCCTCGAAGGATGCGCTGGTGGTGGTGACCGCTGACCACGGCGAGTCGCTGGGGGAGCACGGCGAGCTGACGCACGGCCTCTTCACCTACGAGGCGACGCTCAAGGTGCCGCTGCTGCTCGCGGGCCCCGGCGTGCAGCCCGGCAAGGACGGCCGTCCCGCCCGGCACGTGGACATCTTTCCGACCGTGCTGCAGGCTGCCGGGGTCCAGGCGCCGAAGGGTAGCCGCCCCGGGCGCTCGTTGCTCGGGCCTCCCGACAAGCAGGAGCCGGTCAGCTACTTCGAGGCGCTCTCCGCGAACATGAACCGGGGGTGGGCTCCACTCCGTGGGGTATTGCGCCAGGGGCGCAAGCTGATCGCGCTGCCGCTGCCCGAGCTGTACGACCTGCCGAAAGATCCGGGGGAGAAGCAGAACCGGATCGACCAAGACAGACCCACGGCGCGCGCCCTGATCGCGGAGCTGCCGGAGGAGTCGGTCTGGCCGCCGCGGCCGGGCGCCCTTCCGGCGGGGGACGAGCAGAGGCTGCGAAGCCTTGGTTATCTCTCTGGCTCTGCGCCGGCGCGATCTTCCTACGGGCCGGAAGACGACCCGAAGAACCTGGTCCAGCTCGACCGGAAGATTCTGCGCATCATCGAGCTGTACGGCTCGAAGAGGATCGGCGACGCGGTCGGTCTGGCCCGGGAGGTGGTGAAGGAGCGTCCCTCGATGCCGCTGGGCCGCTCGCTCCTGGCGCAGGCGCTGCTGGAGAGCGGTCAGACCGGCGAGGCCCTGGAGGTGATGCGGAAGGCCCGCGCCGAGAAGGTCACCACCGAGACCCTGCTGCGCCAGCTCGGGCTCACCCTGACCGAGCAGGGGAAGGCAGAGGAGGCTCTCGAGGTGCTGCGGCCCATGGCGGAAGCAGGGGACTCCCAGTCGCGCAACGCTCTGGCCCTGGCGCTCTCGGAATTCGGCCGGCAGAAGGAGGCGTACGAGGTCCTTCAAAAGGTGCTCGCGGACGATCCCGGCAACGCCAAGGCGCTCGAGCAGATGGGGGTGATCGAGCTGCGCCTCGGGCACTGGGCGCAGGCGCGGAACTTCTCGCGCAAGGCGGTCGATCTCAAGCCCGGCCTCCCCCTGGCCTGGAACAACCTCGGAGTTGCCCTCTATCAACTCGGCCAGCCCGGTGAGGCGCTGGACGCCTGGCAGCGCGCCGTCGATCTGAAGCCGGACCTCTGGGACGCCCTCTGGAACCTGGGCCTGAAAGCCGCGCAGCACGGCCGCCCCCAGCAGGCCCGCGCCGCTCTGGAGCGCTTCGTGGCCGGAGCGCCGGGCGACCGGTATGCGGGGGATGTGCGGAAGGCGCGGGGAATGCTGGAGCGGCTGAAGTGAGACGGTTCCTTCTTCCGGTCCTCCTCCTCGCCGCCTGCTCCCCCGGCGGCAAAACCTCCGTCCCTAAAGGCACGCCCGTGGTGATCATCTCCATCGACACCCTTCGTGCGGATCATCTACCTGCATACGGCTACCGCGGCGTGGAGACCCCGGCGATCGACCGTCTGCGCGCGGACGGCATCCTCTTCGAGAAGGCCTACAGCCCGACGCCCCTCACCTTCCCGGCGCACTCTTCGCTCCTCACCGGCCTCCTACCCGGGGTCCACGGCGTGCGGGATAACGTGGGCTACCGGCTCGACGCGCAGCGTCTCCCGTTCCTCCCCCGGCTCCTCAAGGACCGGGGCTATGCCACCGGCGGCGCCGTCTCGGCCTACGTCCTTCAAGGCAAAGGCGGGCTCGATACCGGCTTCGACCTCTACGAGGACAGCGTCGAATTCCGCACCAACGCCGGCCTCGGCGGCATGCAGCGGCCCGGGAGCGAGACGCTGAAGCTCTCGCTCGACTGGCTCCGCTCCGTGAAAGACAAGCCGTTCTTCTTCTTCTTCCACATCTACGAGCCCCATACCCCCTACGCGCCGCCGGAGCCGTTCGCCTCGCGCTACGAGTCCCGGTACGACGGCGAGATCGCCGCCGCGGACAAGATCGTGGGAGATCTCCTGAGCGCGCTCGAGGGGTTCGAGGTCTACGACGACGCCCTGATCGTCCTGGTCTCCGACCATGGCGAGGGGCTCGGCGATCATGGCGAGGAGGAGCACGGGGTGCTGCTCTACAACGAGGCGATCCACGTCCCCATGATCGTGAAGCTGCCGGGTGGAAAGCGCTCGGGATCGACCGTCTCCAGGCCGGCCCAGCTCACGGACATCGTGCCCACGGTGCTCTCGCTGCTGGATCTGCCCTTGCCGGAAGCCCTGAAAGGGATGTCCCTGCTGGAACTGGCGGACGCGCCGGAGCGGCGGATCTACTCCGAGACGTTCTACCCGCGCCTCCACTTCGGCTGGAGCGATCTCGCCTCCCTGACCGACGGCCGGCATCACTACATCGAAGGGCCGGACCCCGAGCTCTACGACCTTGCCGCGGACCCGAGAGAGAAAAGCAACGTGCTCGCCCGGGAGCGCCGGGTCTATGGCGCGATGCGCCAGGAGATGCAGTCCTACGAGCGCCGGCTCGCGCCTCCCTCGGCCGTGGACGAGGAAGCGAAGCAGGCCATGATCGCCTTGGGTTACATCGGCTCGGCCGGGGGAGACCTGAGCGGTCCGCTGCCGGACCCCAGGAGCCGCATCGGCGCGCTCGCCGATCTCAAGGCTGGCTTCCAGCACAGCGCCCGCAAGGAGCACGAGCAGGCCGCCGCGGCCTACCGCCGGGTGCTCGCGTCCAATCCGCAGATGGTGGACGCCTGGGAGTTCCTCGGCCACTCGCTGAAGGCTCTCGGGAGGACCGACGAGGCCCTGGCCGCGTACCGCGAAGGGCTGAAGATCTCGAACGGCTCGCCGTCGATCGCGGTATCGGCGGCATCGCTCTTCTTCGACCTGGGCCGGCTCGACGAGGCCGCTTCGCACGCCCATATGGCCGCGCCGACCCACCCCTCCTTCGCGCACGGCCTGCTCGCCCAGATCGCCCTGCGCAAGAAGGACCTGGAAGGAGCCGAGCGCGAAGCCCGCCTCGCCATGGACGACGAGAACATGCGGCTGGGCCCGATGATTACCCTGGCCGAGGTGCTCCACGCCCGGCGGCAATATGAGGAGGCCCTGGAGACCACCGCCAAGGCCGCGGACGTCTACGCCCGGCGCGAGACGCAGGACCCGGACCTGATCCGCGGGCTGTCCCTGATCCGCGGCAAGATCCTGGCGGATCTCGGAGACACGCAGGGAGCCGAGGCCGCCTTCCTCCAGGAGATCGGACGCTTCCCCGAGGACGTCCGCGCCTACTCGAACCTGGCCGTCCTCTACGCCCTGAGCGGCCGTCCGGGAAGGGTGGGGCCGACCCTGCGGCAGATGGTGGAGGCGAGCCCGACGCCCAATGCCTACGCCGAGGCCGTCAAGACCTTGCGGACCCTCAAAGACCCGAATAGCGCCGCAGCGCTGCTGCGGTTCGCGCTGGGGAAGTACCCCGGGAGCCTGGAGCTGCGGGAGCTATCTCAAGGCTAGAGCGCGAGGCCAGGGTCGCCTTCGAGGACGCGCCGCTCGAGGCGTGGCCGCTCTCCCGGACGCCATAGCGGCGCACGGTGGACGACGCGATAGCGCAGCGGCCCTCCGTCCGCCTCCGGGCTGCGTTCGAGCGGCCGGGGGATGCACACGAACTCGCATTCGGCGGCATCCGCCGTCAGATGCAGCGTGGCGTAGCCGTGGCCGCCCATGTCGAGGAAGGACAGGTGCGGCGCCAGGTCCGGGTTCGACGCGCGGCGGGCGCTCTCGGCATCCCCGCTGCGCTGGTACTCCAGGCAGGCCCGCACGCCATGATGCATCAGCAGGTTCACCATGGGCTGCTTTTTTCCGCCGACCTCGGCCATGTAGAGCGCATGCAGCGGGTGCTCCTTGGGGAAGCGGTGCTCGAAGGCTTCCACGAGACCGGGAGCGGAGATGGAGCCGGTGATGAACGCGACGCCGACCGGTTCGAAGGCGGCGGGCGGCAGCGCCTTCGCGGCCAGGCCCGCCCAGAAGCTGTGCCGGTCGCCCGAGACGGTCACGAACCCGGTGATGCCCGCGTCGCGCACCGCCTCGTAGATCTGGCCGCGTTCAGTGTAGGCCGTGCTCCAGTCGCCCCCGCCGCCGAAGCAGGCGTAGCCGGCGCCCGGCCAGGGCTTGCCCAGCCCGGAGGGCAGGTTCTGCGGATCCGCGCGCGAGTCCAGGGTACCCTGGGAGTTGCCCCATACCTTCCACGTCGCGCGCGACGCGCGCAGCCGGTCGAGAAACCACGGCTTCTGCTCGGCGCCGAGGATGGTCTGAGACGCCTCGTCCTTGCGGAAGTTCGGCACTTGCGCGGCGCCGTACCGGATCGTCTCCGGCGGTCTTCCATCGGCGCCCTCCGCGTAGGTCCGCCCGGCGTCGAGGACCTCCATGATCTCCTGCGGCAAGAGCTCCGGGAAGCCGGTGCTCTCCAGAGGCTGCGCCTCTTCCCGGCTGTCGGGCACCTCGGTGCGGTAGCTGTGCTGATCGGTGATGATGAGTTCCAGGTACCGCCCCCAGCGAAGGGTGCGGTAGGCCGTGAGGCTGCCGATCGCGGCGAGGTTGTTCGGTTCCTGGCCGAGACCCTGGTCGTCGAAGCGCTCGATGGGCGCGTTGCGCACCTGCGGCGGGTCGAAGCGCTCGAGCGACGGCCCGCCCGCGTGGCTCACGCGCGCCGGCTGATATTCGAACCATGCCTGATTGGCCGCCACCTTGAGCGTCTGGGCAGGGCGCGACTTGCCCTCGAAGAGCTGGAACGACTGCCAACCCAGCCACGAGAACTCGTGGTTGTCCCACATCGGGACGAAGGGCAGCCGCACCCGCGCGTCCTGCAGGTCCGGATCCTGGAGATAGGCGCGATAGAGCGCGCGATAGTCGGCGAGGCTCGCCGGCACGCGGAACCCGGCGATCTTCTCGCCCTCGGGAAAGCGGATGGCATCGCGCAGCCGGCGGTCGTAGCGGTGTCCGCCGGGGACGTCCTCAGGGTATTGCACGACCTCGTAGACGAAATCGCCGAGGTGCAGCACGAACGCGAGCTGGTCCTCGGGCGCGGCCCGTTCATCCTCGAAGATCATTCGCCGGTAGGCGTTCTGCGCTCCCTCGCAGATGTTCTGGCAACTGACGAAGGCGAAGCGCACGGGCCGCGGATCGTCGTCGGCCGGCGCGGTCCGGGTGCGTCCGATCCGGCTGCCATCGCCGCGGTGACCGCGCTCGTCCAGGAACCGGTACCAGTAGGTGCGGGCCGGCCGCAGCCCGCCTACCAGGACGCGGCAGGTGTGGTCGGCGGCCAGGAGGGCAACCGTGGGCGCCGTGACGACCACGTGCTCGAAGGCCGGGTCCTCGGCCACTTCCACGGTCAACGGGACGGACGGCTCGGATCCTCCCGCGGAGAAGCGCGTCCAGAGCAGGACGCTGTCAGGACCGGGATCGCCCGAGGCGACGCCTTCGGCGAAGAGGTCGCGGCGCTCGACCCAGCGCGAGCGCGAGCGCATCGCCCGAGGCCCCGCGCAGGCCCACGTCGCCCCCATCGCGGCTGCGGCTGCAATGAACGTTCTGCGTGTCAGACGAGCCATGGAGCCGTAAGTGTAAGGCTTTGCCGAGCTTCTTCAAAGGTGTGTCTTTTGCATACTCGAAAACATGGACCAACGACAGCCGCAGCACGGGTGCCGCGGTAGACAAGGGGGTCGAAATGCGATCGAGAGCTCTTCCATTCATGTTGCTGGCTCTGATACTTGCGGCCGGTGCGGCCACGGCCCAGACCGGCCAGACCTGCGGCGGGATCGGGAACCTCCAGTGTCCCGCCGGGCAGGCCTGCCTGTTCCCCGCCGGGCAGTGCAACACCCCCGACCTGGCCGGGAACTGTGTCGCCGTGCCCGAGACCTGCCCCGAGCAGGGGCCTCCCATCTGCGGCTGCAACGGGCAGACCTACGCCAACGAGTGCGAGCTCGCGAAGGCGGGAGTGCGGCCGGACCGCAAGGGCAACTGCGGACAGAAGGGCGAGAACCAGGTCTGCAAGACCGACAAGGACTGCGGGCCCACCGGCCAGTTCTGCGAGTTCCACGCCGGGACCTGCGGCGAAAAGGGGTCGGGCCGCTGCACCGGGAAGCCGGAGATCTGCACCGACCAGTTCGACCCGGTTTGCGGCTGCGACAACAAGACCTACGGCAACGACTGCCAGCGCCAGGCGGCCGGGGTGTCGCTGAAGTCTGAAGGAGAGTGCCCCGCGGCCCAGTAGTGCCACCCAGTACTGCCACCCAGTACTGCGGCTAGCGGCCCACGAGCCCCCGCGCCGCCCGGGCCCACGCTTCCCGCCCCGCGTCCTCGGCCAGCTTCGCGGTCAGCTCGGTGCACCAGATGATGTCGGGGTCCTGCAGGCCGCTCGCCGCGAGCAGGCCGCGGAGGCGGCCGAAGGAGGTCTCCCACGCTCCCCAGGCTCGGGCGTGCGCGGCGCAGGCGAGCAGGCCGGCGTGGACGCAGGCGAGGAGCCCTCTCCAGTCCAGGTCTTCGAGCTGACCGCGGATCTCCTCCAATCCCTCCCGCGCCTCGGCGAAGCGGCCGCCTCCCAGATCTACCAGGGCGAGGTTCACACGGGGGAAGAGCCCGTCCGCGGAGCTCAGGCGCTCCAGGATGCCGAGCGATTGGAGATAGAGACCGCCGGCCCGCGCCAGGTCCCCCCGCAGCCGGGCGGCCTCGCCCAGGCCGTTCAGGCTGCGGGCCACTCCGTACTGGTTCCCCAGCTCCTCGAAACGGTAGCGGGCCTTCCGGTACCAGCGCTCGGCCTCGGCGGAGTCCCGGCGCTGCCGGGCGAGATCGGCCAGCCCGATCAGGTGGTCGGCGACTCCGTGATCGTCCCCGATCTCCTGGTAGAGCCGCTCGGAGCGGTCGAAGAGCTCCCGCGCCCGCTCCAGGTCCCCCCTCTGGCGCAGCACGTCGGCCAGTCCCCAGAGGCTCGCGGCTACCCCGTGGGGGGCATCGGTCGAGAGGCAGCGCTCGTAGAGGTCCACCGACTGCCGCAGGTTGCCGCGCCGCCGCGCCGCGTCGCCCAGGAGGCGCAAGGCCTCGGAGCGGATGCGAATCCACTTGTCCTCCGTGCCGCCGGTGACGGCGCGGCCGGCCCAGCGGAAGACCTCGTCGAGCTGGCCCTGATGCAAGTGGACGCGGGCGCGCAGCACCCAGCCGTCCCCCCAGCGCGGATCGCGCCGGCCAGTGCCGAGGGCTTCCAGGGCTTCGTCGCGCTGCGCCAGGAGCAACTGCGCCGCGGCGTAGTCGCTGGTCTCGCGGCGCTCGCCGGCGCCGCGCAGGAGGAAGTCGACCGCCGAGGCCGGCTGGCCCGCGAGGAGGAGATGGCGGCCGAGGCGCTCCGCGACGCCACGCTCTCCCGCCGCGGCCCGGCTCAGGAGCATGGCGGCGCAGCCCCGGTTGTGCCGCGGCCAGCGTCCGGCTTCGCGCGCCATCCTTTCCAGGCTCTCCCGCAGCATGGGATGGACGAAGCGCCAGCCCTCTTCGGTGCGCACCGCCAGGTGATTCCTCACCAGCCCCTCCACGAGCTCGGGCGGGGCGGGGGAGCCCCCGGCGCGGCAGGCCGTCTCCCACTCTCGCCGGTCCACGTCGGAACCGAGCGCGGCGCCGATCTCGAGGGCCTCGCGGCTGCTGGCGGGCAGGCCGTCCAGAAGCCGGTCCACGCGCGCGGACCAGACCTGATGGAGGTCGTCGGGGAAGCGGGCCTCCTCTCCGGGCCGCAGCACGAAGCCGGTCTCGCCGACTTCCAGAACGCCGCGCTGGACCCAATCGCCCACGAGCTGCACGGCGAAGAGCGGATTGCCGTGGGTGCGCTCCTCGACCTGGGCTGCGAGCTCGCCCGAAAGGCCGAGGAGCTGCTGTACCAGGGCTGCGCGCTCGCCCGGGGAGAGCGGCGGCACTTCCAGCGAGCTCGCGCCGGGCAGGGCGAGCAGCTCGTCGATGGCCGTGGATTCCTGGCGGCGCTCCGCCAGCGCCTCGTCGCGGACCGTGGCGAGGATCAGCACCGGCAGGTCGCCGGCCCGCAGCAGGTGGTCGGCAAAGGCGATCGACTCGGCGCTCCAGTGGAGGTCGTCGAGCAGGATGAGGACCGGCCGCTGGCGGGCCAGGCGGCGGCAGCGGCGCTCCACGAGGTCGAAGCGCTCGGCCGCGGTCTGGGGATGCAAGCGCTGCGAGCCGGTGTGGCCGGCGTCCTCGCCCGCAGCACCTGGAGCCATCGGCGCCATCAGCTCGGCCAATCCCGCGGCTTCGGCCTCGTCGTCCAGCTTCCAGATCCGCAGCAGACGCCGGGTGCGGTCCAGGATCTCTCCCCGGGTGAGGCCGACGCAGCGCAGGTGGCGCGCCATCATCCGCGCCAGGCCGTCGCCGGCTCCGGGGCTCGGGCCGTGCGAGGCGCGCAGCACGGTGGCCCCTCCCACCTCGTGCGCCCGCTCCGCGATCCATTCCGCCAGCCGTGTCTTGCCGTTGCCGGCCGCGCCGTGGAGCAGGACGAACCGCACACGCTGCTCGACATGGACCCGGGCGAGCGCCTGCCACAGGGCTTCCCGTTCGGCGCGGCGGCCGACCAGGGGGATCGAGCGCAGGCCATAGAGGCCGAGGCCAGCGCCCACGAGCTGCATGGAAGGCGGCCGGGTGACGGGGTGCTCCCAGGTTTCGGGGAGCGGCGGGGACTCGCGTGTGCACGGCGGCTCGATGGGCGCCGCAGCCGGCGGTGGCGCCGGCCTCTGCCGGGCTGCGGGCATGAGGCTCGTGAGGGTCAGGATCTCGGTGGTGTCGGAGCCCTCTCCCCACTCTCCCACACCGGCCTCCGGCCAGCCTGTCCCCTCCCAGGGAGAGGGGGGAACCGTCCCCAGCCGCAGCAGGGTCCAGGCGGCGTCCGCGGCCCGCACGAAGCGATGGCCCCCCTCCTTCTGCAGGAGCCGGCGGAGGAACCCTTCGAACCCTTGAGGCACGGGGAACAGCGGCTCGAACGCGGGCGGGTCCTCCTCCAGTTGCAGGCGGACGACCTGGAGCAGTCCGGGCTCGGTGAATGGCGGTCCGCCCGTGGCGAGCGCCCAGGCCAGGCAGCCGAGGCCGTAGAGGTCGGTCCACGGGCCGTAGTCGCGCCACTCGCCCCGGAGCTGCTCGGGCGCCATGTAGGTCGGCGTGCCGCAGACGAAATCGGTCGACTCCGGGCCGACCTGCCCCTCGAACGCCTGCGCGAGCCCGAAGTCGGCGAGCTTGAGCCTTGGCGCCGCGGTATCGCCGATAGGGCCGAAGAGCAGGACGTTTGAGGGCTTCAGGTCGCGGTGGACTACCCCGCGGGCGTGGGCATGGGCGAGCGCGTCGAGCAGGGCGAGAAGGATGTTCCGCAGGCCGGGCCAATCCCGGATCTTGAAGGCGCGGGAGGCCAGCGTGCCGAACTCCGACAGCTCCATTGCCAGGCACGGGCTGCCGGCCGGGAGAAGTCCGAGGGATGCATCCTCGGCTTCGCTGCCCACCTCGCCGTGGTCGAAGACGAGGACGATGCCGGGATGGTCGAGGCTGGCCACGGACTGCACCTCGTTGCGGAACGAGGCGAGGTACTGGGGGTTGCGCGCCCGCTCGGCCGTCATGACCTTGACCGCGACCGGCACCCGCTGGACGGCGTGGACGCCGGTCCAGACCTCGGCCATGCCGCCCCGGCCGATACAGCGGTCCAGGCGGAAGGGCCCCAGTGGAATGGGCGCGCTACGGCTGTCGGAGGACATCGGCCGCCATTCTACGCGGGCGAGGGAGGAAAAGACCTAAGGGACAGGAAGGACCAAAAGGACCTAAAAGACTTAAAGGACTGCGTTTGAGCGGAGGCTTACCAACCCTTGGGCGGCTCGAGGAGGACCCACTGCTGGCAGATCTCCTCCAGGCGATGGGTGTCCGGGGCCGAGAGGGCTTCCTGGCTGAAGCGCTCGATCTCGGCATGCGGAGTGCCCGCACGCCGCAGGCCGTACCGGATCGCGCTCACGAGAGCGAACCGGTTCCGGCTCCTGACGGAGACGCGGACATCTGGATAGAACGGCGCGATAGAAGGCATCATCCCCACCAACATAACGACCGGGAGGCCCGATCTGTTTCAAGCCTCTTCTATTATCCCTCTACTGAGCCCGGCATGGAGCGCCGTTGACAAAGCCCGCGAAGCATTCTACCGTTGCCACAGGAGCCTATGACACCTATGAACGTCACTTTGAGTCCAGATCTGGAGCGCCTGGTTCATGAGCGGGTTGCGACAGGACAGTACGGATCGGCCGTGGAGGTGATCCAGGAAGCCCTCCGGTTGCTCAAAGCCAGGGATGTGGCGTTCAAAGAGCTTCAGCGGGACATCGCCGCAGGCCTGGAGCAACTGGACCTGGGAGAAGCGGATGTCCTGGACATCGCGGCTATCAAGACAAAAGCCCGGCATCAGATGGGCTGACACGCGGGGTAGATGGGGTGGCGAGCGTGCGCCGGTCGGCTCTGGCCGAGCGGGATCTCCTGGAAATCTGGTTCTTACATCGCCAAGGACAGCCCGAGCGCGGCGGATCGCTTCCTCGACTTGATCGGGGAAAAGTGCGACCTGCTTGCCGCCTCGCCTGAGTTGGGACGCCGTCGCGAGGAGCTTGCGCCGTCTCTGCGAAGCTTTCCGGTTGGCCGCTACGTCATCTTCTACCGCCCCGGAGAGCGAGGCATCCAGGTCGTACGGGTCCTGAGCGCCTACCGCGACCTCGCGGCTAGGTTCGGTCCCCCTTGACGTAAGATCCCCCTGTCATCCACTTTCAGCTCGCTCTTCGGAGGGCCGGGCATGGAATGCGTCAGTTGGCTTCTGGCGATCGCGGTGGTCTGGCTGATCGTGCGCGAAGTCCGGATGCGCGACCGGGTCGCGAGGCTCGAGGCCTCCCAGGAAAGCCAGCAGAAGCTGCTCTCCCATCTGCGCGAGAGGCTGGACGGTATGAAGCCGGAGCTTCACGGCCTCAAGCCGCCGCCGGTGGAGGCGCCCGCTCCGGCTCCGCCGCCGCCGCGGGTCGTCGTGGATCCGCCTCCGGTGCCCCTCACCCCCGTCCCCCCTCCCATCCCACCCTCTCCCCCTGAGAGAGTGGCGCCCCCAACCGTTCCCCAGCCGCCGGCCCCATCCATCTTCGACGAGGCGCGGAGCGCGCTCGGGCGCATTCCGAAGCCGGAGATGGACTGGGAGAACCTGGTGGGCGTGCGGCTCTTCTCGTGGATGGCCGGCATCATGCTCGCCATCGCCGCCATCCTTTTCCTGCGCTACTCGATCCAGCATGGCTGGCTGAGCGCGCCCATCCGGATGGCGATCGGCATCCTCGCCGGGGCCGGGCTCCTGGTCGCCTGCGAGCTGAAGGCGGCGCGGCGCTACCCGGTGACCGCCAACGCCCTCGATGCCGCCGGCATCGCGATCCTCTTCTCGACCATCTTTGCCTCCCACTCCCTCTGGGGGCTCCTCGGCGCCACGCCGGCCTTCCTCCTGATGGCCCTGGTGGCGGCCGTGGCCGTTGCGCTGGCGATCCGGCGCGACTCGCCGTTCATCGCCCTGCTGGGCCTGGCCGGCGGCTTCGCCACGCCCGCGCTGCTCTCCACCGGGCAGGACCGCCCCATCGCGCTCTTCGGCTACCTGCTGCTCCTCAACGCCGGCCTCGCCTGGGTCGCGCTCAGCCGCGGCTGGACGATCCTGATGCGGCTGGCCCTGGCCGCCACCTTCCTCTATCAATGGGCCTGGGTCTTCCGCCACCTGGACCCGGGGGGGATCCCGCTCGCGCTCGGCATCTTCCTGGCCTTCCCGGCGCTGTACCTGCTCGCGCCCCTCCTGGCGAGGGGAAAGGAAGGCGACGAGGACTTCTCGCAGGTGGCGGCCCTCGGTGCCGGGCTGCCGCTGCTCTTTGCCATCTACCTGGCTGCGGCTCCGGGCTTCGGCGACCACTACGGCCTGCTGTTCGGCTTTCTCCTGCTGCTCGGCGCCGGGCTTGCCGTCTTCAGCGCGGTGCGCGGGCCGAACCTCCTCCACGTGGCAGGGGCCGGGGCCACGGTCGTGGTCTGGGCGATCTGGCTCCTCAGGTCCTACCAACCGGCGGCCTGGCCGGAGGTGCTGGCGTTCCTGTCGGCGGAAGTGCTCCTCTATCTGGCGGCGCCCTGGATATCGCGGATATCGCGGCGGCTCGGCGGCAGGCTGTCGCCAGGGGACGGGACCTTCGCCGCGCCTCTGCTCCTGAGCGCTTTTCCGGCGCTGATCGTCCTGGAGCCGGCCACGGCTTCGCCGGGGCTGACGTTCGGCGTTCTCTTCCTCCTCCTGCTGGCCTCGGCGGCGTTCGCCCTGATCTACGAGTCGGGCTGGATCCACTTCGGCTCGGCCTTCTTCGCCGTGGCCGCGGAGGCGGTCTGGTCGGGCCGATATCTGACTCCGGAGCGGCTGCTCAGGGGGCTGGAGCTGTACGCGGTGTTCGGTCTCTTCTACCTGGGCGTGCCGATGGCGGCGCGGCGCCTGGGCCGGAAGCTGCTGCCGGAGGGGGCGAGCTCGGTCGTTCTCCTCGCGGGGCTCGCCCTGCTCGGGTTCCTCTCCCTCGGACCGGTGGCGGTGACCTCATCGGCGGTCTGGGGATTGGCCCTGCTGCTGACGCTGCTCAACGCCGGCCTGTTCCTGGAAGCACGGGAAGAGCGCCGGCCGGCCCTGGCGCTCGCCGGCGTCGTGCTCTCCTGGCTCCTGATCGGGCTCTGGTGGGCGACGATCCCGCTCGACGGCCGGGTGGTGCCCGCCCTGCTGCTGGTCGCGCTTTTCTCGATGGTCGCCCTTGTGGGCAACGCCTGGACCGCCCAGCGAGAGGACGGGACGGAGGCGTCCCGAGGCGTATACCTGGCGCTCATGGGCCACGTCTTCGTCCTCTTCGTGGCCACGCAGAGGAACCTGGCCCTGCCGCCCTGGCCGGTCTTCGGCGTGTTGGCGCTGCTCGTCCTCGCGGCCGGCGTCGCCGCCCTGGTGTTGCGGCGGGGCGGGCTGCAGGTGGCCTCCCTTGTCATGGCCCACGTCATCGTCCTGACCTGGATGATCGCGGCAGAGCGCGCACCCTGGCCGGCCGTGGCCCTGGCTGCGGAAGCGGTTCTCGCGGCATTTGGCGTCGCGTGGATCTGGATGGCCCGACGGCGGGAGGGTGCGGTAGGGAAGCTCACTCAGACCTGCGCGAAGGGGGCGGTGGCCAGCCTCGTCGCGGCCCAACTCGTCGCCACCGCGTCTGGCCTCGCGGACGAGCCGCCAGGGATCGCCTTGGTGCTGCCCGTTCAGGCCGGCCTCCTGATCGCCCTGCTGGCGCTCGCCTGGAAATTCGCCTGGCCCTGGCTGGCTCCCATCTCCGTGACGACGTCGTTCCTGGCGGTCGCCGGCTTCTGGAATCAGGACGGCCCCTACTGGGACCATCTGGCCCTTGCTACCGTGATCTTCCTGATCTATCTCGCCTACCCTCTGGCACTGGGCCGTCGGGCGCGTCCGCTGAGCCAACCATGGCTCGCCGCGGTGCTGGCGAGCGCCGGGTACTTCTTCCTGGCGCGCATGAACCTGGAGGGGCTCGGCTACGGCAGCGTAATCGGCCTGCTGCCGCTGCTCCAGGCCGGCGCCCTCGCGTTCCTGCTGCGCAAGCTTCTCGATCTGGAGCCTCCGGGGGAGCGCGACCTGGGCCGTCTCGCGCTCGTCGCGGGCGCGGTGCTGGCATTCATCACCGTGGCCATCCCGCTGCAGCTCGAAAAGCAGTGGATCACGATCGGATGGGCGCTGCTCGCCGCGGCCCTCGCCTGGCTTTACGGCCGGATCCCGCACCGGGGCCTGCTGCTGTGGACCGCCGGGCTCGCCGCCGCGGTGTTCGTGCGGCTGTCGCTCAACCCGGAGGTGCTCACCTACCATCCGCGGGCCGAGACGCCGATCTGGAACTGGTATCTCTATACCTATCTGGTCGCCGCCGCGGCCCTGCTCGCCGGAGCCTGGCTGCTGCACCGGACGGACGACCGGCTGGCGGCTGCGCTGCCGCGGCTCTCGACGCTCCTGAGCGCCGCGGGCGGCGTCCTCCTCTTCCTGCTGCTCAACATCGAGATCGCGGACTTCTTCTCCCAGGGCCCGACGCTCACCTTCGGCTTTCTCTCGGGCCGCGCGACGCTGGCTGAGGGGTTGACCTACACCCTCGGCTGGGGGATCTTCGCGCTGGCGCTGCTCGTGACCGGCATCGCGGTACATAGCCGCGGCGCGCGGATCGCGGCCATCGCGCTCCTGTCGGGAACCATGCTCAAGGGCTTTCTCCTCGACCTCGCCGCGCTCGGCGGCCTCTACCGCATCGCCAGCTTCGTAGGGCTGGCGGTCTGCCTGGCCGCGGTGGCCGTGCTCATCCAGAAGTTCGTGCTAGCGCGGACGGTGGAGGAGCCGGCGGAGTGAGGGGAGTGGGAAAGACCGCGCTGCTGGTCCTCGTGGCCCTTCCGCTCGCGGCCCAGAGCCCGGAAGCCGGGCGGGCCGGCGCGGTCCTGGACGTCGAGGAGTTCCGCTACGCGCGCGAGGTGCTCCAGCGCGAGCCCGGACTGGCGGCCCTGACGCTCGACGATGCTGTCCTCGCCCACAGCCACCTCGGAGACCTGCGGATCGCGGATGCCAGCGGCCGGCAGATCCCATACCTTCGCGAGCAGAGCCCAGACCCCTTGATCGTCGAGATGCCCGTGCCCGAACGTATGGAGGATGAGCGCTCCCGGTACCGCCTGAAGATGCCCTACCCGCGTCTGCCCGGAGCGCGCCTGATCGTGGACACGGCCGCCGGGGTCTTCGAGCGGAGCGTCCATCTGGAAGGACCGCTCTCCCGCCGCGGCAGGCCGGAATGGATCGGATCGAGGGTGCCCTGGCGGCACGCGGGGCCCGGGCCGGCGCCGCCGCTGACCCTGGAAGTCCCGGCCAACGCCGGGAAGACCGTCGATCTGGTCGTCGACGAAGGGGACAACGCTCCGCTGCCGTTGGGGCGGATGCGGCTCCATCTGGAGACCTGGACGCTGCGCTTCTTCCATCCGGGCGGCGACGGCATCCGGCTTCTGTACGGCCGGAACGACCTGGGGGAGCCACGCTACGACCTCTCCCTGATCGCCGCGCAGCTCGATCCCACCCAGGCCCGGGAGGTCACCCTCGCCCCCGAGCCGCTCGCGGACCGGAACGACTCCGCCCGCGTGCCCCGCGGCCTGTTCTGGGGCGCGCTCGTCGCCGCCGTGGCCGTGCTGCTCCTGGTATTGGCCCGGCTGCTGCGGGAAGAGGGAACGGGGAACCGGACCGCATGAGCCTGCTCGAGGAATCGCTCGAACGTCAACGGCTGTACATTCCGACCCGGTCGGCATCTCCGGCGGATCCCTGGCAGCCCAAGGGCCAGATGCCGGACTACACGCCGAAGGACCGTCAGGCCATGCCGGTCCGAGTGGCCGTCCTGGCCGTGATCGCCGCCCTCAACCTCTTACTCCCCTCGGCCTCGCCCGCCCTGGGAACCGTGATCCTGCTCGTGGACGTGGCCGGGCTCATCGTCCTCTTCGATACTCTCAACAAGCTCTGGTATGCCTTCTGGAGACGCCCGCCCCTCCTGCGCTGGACCAGGTTCCCCGCCCACACGGGCGAGCAGCTGGAGGCTCTGCTGGTCGCTCGGCCGGCCCTCGAGGTGATCGGGCCGGTCTTGGCCGTCCTTCGTTGCGTCCGTGACGAAGTGGTGGAGGGGGAGGGCCGGGTGCCGATGCAAGTCTATTCCCAGACTGCCGAGTTCGATTTCCCTGGCGAACGGCTGAAGGAGGTCGCCCTGTCCTTCGAGCTGCCGTCCGAAGTACCGGGTACGGAGCTGGACCGCGAGGACGCGGTCTACTGGCAGATCGCCGTGCGCATCCCCGTAATCGGCCCTGACCTGGAGCTCGTCTACCTGGCCCCGGTCTACGCGCGAGACGAGCCCACGGTGGGAGGAACGGACTGAACATCGCGGACTGGCGGCTCCGCAACCAGCGGATTGCCGGAGCGGGCTTCGAGCGGCCCGGCGAGGTCGTCGCATGGATGGGGGCGGTTCAGGCTCAGGATTATCTGGGCGTGCTCTGGGCGATCGGGCTCCGGATGCAGTCGGCAACGGAGGAGAAGATCGAGCAGGCGATCGCCGAGCGCACGGTCGTCCGCACCTGGCCCATGCGGGGCACACTGCATTTCGTGGCGCCAGCCGATATCCGCTGGATGCTCGCGTTGCTGGCGCGCCGGGTGCTCTCGGGCCGCCCGGCGCGGTACCGGCAGCTCGATCTCGACCAGGCCGTCTTCGACAAGAGCCGAGACCTGCTCGTGAGCGCCCTCGAAGGCGACCGGCAGCTCACGCGCGACGCTCTGTACGAGATTCTGGAGGCGGCAGGTATCGCCACCGCCGGCCAGCGCGGCCTTCACATCCTGCAGCGGCTTGCGCTCGACGGGCTCCTTTGCTTCGCCGCCCGCCAGGGCAAGCAGCAAACCTTCGCCCTGCTCGAGGAGTGGGTGCCGCCGGCCAGGATGCTGTCTCGGGACGAAGCGCTCGCTGAGCTGGCCGAGCGCTACTTTACCAGCCACGGGCCGGCCACCCTGAAGGACTTCACCTGGTGGTCGGGGCTGACCGTCGCCGAGGCCAAAGCGGGGATCGAGCTGGCCGGGCCGCGCCTGCAGAAAGAGGCTGTCTATTGGTTCGGCGCGACAGCGCCGGCTGCGGCAGCGGCTTCGGCCTACCTGCTGCCGCCCTTCGACGAGTACACCGTCGCCTACAAGGACCGCAGCGCCGTGCTCGACCCGGCGCACGGCAGGTTTGTCTCCACCAACGGCATCTTCTATCCGGCGATCGTCCTCGACGGCCGGGTGGCCGGCACCTGGAAGCGCGAGCTGAAGAAGGGTTCCGTGGTCATCACCCTGTCTCCTTTCGAGCCGCTGAAGAAGAAGGAGAGGGAAGCCATCGCCGTGGCAGCCGAGCGGTACGGCAGCTTTCTTGGAAAGCCCACGGTCCTGTAGGCGGACCTCCCCGAGTGATCCCAGCGAGAGGGGCGGACGCTGCCCTTCAAGGGGCGGCGTTCGCCCCATGAAGGGCAGTGTCCGCCCCACAAGGGGGAGCGATTCCCCTTTGGAGGGCGAGAGCTGCCCCACATGGGGCGACGACTGCCCTACATAGGGCGGACGTTGCCCTTCAGAGGGCGATGACTGCCCCGTGAAGGGGAGTGATTGCCCCAGATGGGGCGGAGACTGCCCTTCAAAGGGCGGACACTGCCCTTTGTAGGGCGAGAGCTCCCCTTTGTAGGGCGGACGCTGCCCCAGATGGGGCGGACGCTGCCCTTCAAAGGGCGGAGCCTGCCCCGAATTGCGGAGGGCCTCTGCGAAGTGGTCGAAAAGCGGCCGGAACCCTCACCCTGACCTCACCGCCCGCCCCACCCGCAGCCCGTCGCGAAGACGGTAAGCGTGCTGGGCGGTGACGATCGCGCCCGGGTCTTCCAGCCGGCCGCGCAGAACATGAAGGTGCCGGGCCGCCACGTTCGTGACCTCGGCCCGCAAGGCCCCTTCGGGCGCGAGCCTCTCGCCAACCTCCAGGACCGGCACGCCCTCGCCCCCTTTCAATCGGTCCTCGATCAGCCGCTCCCAGGTGGCGCCTTCCTGGCTGCCGGGCTTGAGCTGAGCGCGGCGGGTGAGCGCTTTGCCTCCGATTGAGATCCCCCCGTCGGCATCCCGCCAGACGACGATGTCCATGGCTTCCTCGACTTCCTGCCGGTCCTCCTCGGTCGAGCCCACGGCTGTGCCTTCCAATCGCCAGGGGAAGCGCCGGTCCAGGTAGGAGCGCAGTGCCGGCACGACTACCTTGGAGAGCTCGTCCTTCTCGATCACGTCCCGCGGATCGAAGCCGGCTTCTACCAGGTCGCGGCCGAAGGTGGCGCTGTAGCCACGCTTGTTCGAGAAGAAGCGGCAGGCCGGAGGGCGCGAGGCGAACATGCCTCGGACAGTGGCAGCCAGATAGATCGACTCCCACCAGCGGTCCGCGGGCAGGAAGGTCAGGGTCGAGAGCTGGATATCCTGGACCAGGAGACCGCCGGGGCGGAGCATGCCGGCAAGCGTGCGGCAGAAGGCGTTCGCGGAGGTGAAGACCTGCGGGTCGAGGGTGCCCCCAGAGAGGGCAGCCGCTATCTGGAGATCGGGGTGGTCCGCGCGCCAGCGCTCGACCGTGGCGTCGGTGTCCGGCCCCGGCCGTTCCAGGCAGAGCACGGTGGTCTGCGCGAGGAGCGCGGGGGCCAGGGCGGACAGGGCTTCGAGGAGCTGGGTGATATGGTAAAGATGGTCCTCGACGACCACGATTGGACGGCGTTCGAATCCGCTGGCCTCCCCCCAGGTCATGGCTCTACTCTATCCCCGCCGCTCCCCCTGGCTCCTCTACATAGGGGTGCTGCTCTTCGTCATCCTCGCCTGGATCTCCGCGCATGCCATCCATCGCGAGTGGCAGCGCCGGCTCGGCGAGGAGCGCTCCGAGACGCTCTACCAGCTCGTCCAGGACAAGACGCCGCCGCGGCCCACCGAAACCCCGGGCATCTCCGCCTGGCTGCACCTGGCCCTGAAGCGCTATGCGGCCACCCTGGAGCATGGCGAGATCATGACCTGGGAGGACCGCCGGTCCGTGCCGCCCAGCCTGGCCGGGCTCCGCGACCTTCTGTCTACGTCCGTCGAGCCGCCGGTGGCTGAGCCGCGATTCGTTCCATTGACGCAGGACGAGCCGAGCCTTCAGTTCCGCTCTCAGCGGTTCGCGGAGATCGACGGCCACTGGCTCGTGGTGACCCGGCGCAAGGCGCTCGATGCAGGGGATCCGGCCTCGGACCGCTTTCTCGCCAGGACCGGACCCCACCTGCTGCGCCTGGCCCGCCGCGTTCCGGCCGGAATATCGCCGGGGGTGCGGGTGGTGCGCGTCTACGCCCTTTCCGAGGATGGCACGCTGGTCTCCATGCCGCTCGCGGAGCTCACCGCGGACCCGGCGGCCCGGCGGCGGGCGGCGCTCGACGAGGGGCGCGAGTTCCGCAAAGTCCCGCAGCTTCCCAACTTCGTTTCCAACGAGTTCTTCTTCCAGTTCGACTTCAGTACTGGAGCGGGGCCGGCCGGGCAGGTCTACTACTCGGGGCTCTACCTGGACCTCGGCGGCCAGGGGGTGGTGGCCACGATCATCGTCCCTTATATAGAGGACGGCTCCCTCGGCGTGTTGGGCACGGACGTGGCCTTCGACGTCGACTGGAAAGCCTTCGCGCGCCAGATCGAGCCGCCCATGGTCGCCGAGGTGGTGCGCCTCGGCCCGCTCCCCGAGGGACGTTGGCGGCCATGGAGCGACCTGGGGGCCACGCTGTCTCAACGGAGCCCCCTCGCTCCCGCCGTGGCCTCGCTTGCACGGCGCGAGCGGCGGGAGGGGCTCTTCGTCGCGCCCGGGTCGGTGCAGGAGGCAGTGGTGGAGGGGCAGGGGGCCGTGGCCGCTCTCCAGATGGCGGCGGATACCTGGCTCGTCGTCCTCTTCCCCCGGACCGGGTCGACGTCCCCGGTCCTCAGCCTCGGCTTGCTGAGCGTCCTCTTTCTCCTTCTGATCGCGGGCTTCGAGGTCCACCGCCGCCGCGCCGAGCAGGCGCAGGACAAAGCGGAGCGCGAGCTGGCCGAGAAGCAGAACCTCCTCAACACCATGCAGGTTCCCCTGCTGGTCGTGGACCCCAACTCCGACGCGGTCGTGTTCGGCAACGAGGCGGCCCGCCGGCTCGGCATCGAGACGGGGGTACGCATGGCCGACCTGGTGCCGGACGACGAGCGCGCCCGGCGCCACTACGAGCACATGCAGATGGCCGGTCCCGACGCGCGGCGCGCCTACGGCCTCCCCCTGCGGCTCAACGGCGAGACCCGCTACGCCGTGGTGCGCTCCGTCGCGGTCACCGCTCCCATCGAGGCGCTGCACGCGGACGAGCGCCACCGCCTCGGCGTCCTCTTCGTCCTGGAGCCCGAGACCGACCTCACGCTCCTCGCCGAGGATCTCGTGACCGGCGCCCAGGGCGAGGAGCGCCGCAAGCTCGCCGGCCTCCTCAGCCACGGGGTCGATACCCTCGTCCGCGTCCTCGCCCGGGTGGTGGAAAGGGGAGGAGAGGAGAGCTTCGTGGCCTGGCTCGCGGGCTACGTGGACCGCCGGGTCCACGTCACGGCCTGGCTCTTCGATCATTGGGACGCCGAGCCGCCGCTGCCTCCCGCGAGCGCCATCGAGGCGGGGCAGGCGCGCGAGACCCTCTCCGCCCTGCAGCGGATCTTCGCCCTGGCAGCGGCCGATCCCGGGCTGCGCTCGAGCCTGCACTGGGACAACGGCGTGCTCTCCAGCCCGCCTCCTGGAGACATCCCTGCCCTGAGCCTGGACTGGCCGCAGGAGGTCTGGTTTCCCCTCCCGGTGCGGGGCGGCTTCGGCCTTTTCCTGGAGGAGGTGCTCGTCAATGCGATCCGGCATGGCCGTCCCGGCACGGTCCCCCGACTGGCTGTGAGCTACGACCCGGGCCGCGCCGAGCTGCTTTTCGAGGTCGAGAACGAGACCGCGGATGCCCGCCGCCTCCGCGGCGAGCCTTACGGCGGCCGGCGCATCCTCGAGCGCCTGGCCCGTCTCTTCGGCTGGGAAGGCCTGACTTTCGAGGATGGCGCCGGGACGTTCCGCGTGAGCTGGCAGGTGCCCGTCAGCGAGCGGGCAGACCCGCGCAGCGCGGATTGAGGCTCTCATTCGAACGCTGGTTCAAATCTGGACCCGGCTGGGTCCGAATCAGATCCGCCTAAAGGGTCAATCGTTGATCCACCTCTATTCTCCGGATCCATTCAACGTGTTCTCCTGATTGGACTTGCAAGGAACTCCTGAACTGGCCCAGGACTTGCGATATGTAAGCTTCCCGGCCGTCGAATTCTCCTGGCCGGCTTCGACAGGAGACACGAAGTGATGTGGAATCCTAACTTGCCCCGCCTGTTCCGGGGGCTTCCCCTGGTGATATCTGCTCTGTTGTTGATGCCCCTCGCCGCCTCTGCGGGAGAGCGCAAGGAAAAAAAGAAGGAGCCGACGCCTCAGGAGATCCAGAGGCAGCACGCGGAGCTCAAGGCCCGCAACGAGCAGATCGACATCAAGCAGCGCGAGGAGTACCTGCGCGCCGTGCCGAAGCCGGACTCGTCGGTCAAGGATGAGAGCGACGTCATCCAGATCCACTCCGCCCGCGAGTGGTACCTGCTGACCTACCCGACCGGCACCCTGCCGTCCCAGCCCTGGACCAAGGCCAAGAAGCACGTGAAGTCGAGCGTCGCCGACGCCGAGGTCTGGCAGGGTGGGACCCTGGCAGGACCTGGCGCCGGAGAGGACTTCAACCAGATCACGGCCAATTCCGTGGTCGCGCCCGGCACCAACACCTGGGTCTCCTATGGCCCCAAGCCGCTCGACACGATCGGCACCACCAACAACGCCTACCGCTACGGCACCACCGCGGGCCGCGTCGCGGCCGGCGGCCTGGCCGTCGATCCGAACAACCCCGGCGTGGCCTATGCCGCCTTCGCGGCCGGCGGCCTCTGGAAGACCGTCACGCTTGGCCTGCCCGTGGTGACCTGGCTCCCGCTCTGGGACGACAAGGACTTCGTCACCCAGGCGGCCGGCGCCATCGAGATCGACCCGACGAACAGCAACGTCGTCTACGCCGGCACCGGCGACTGGCCGGCCCGCGACCAGTTCGGCGAAGGCATCATGAAGACCACCGACGGCGGCGTCACCTGGACCCAGCTCGGCGCCGACGTGTTCACCCCATACTCGCCGACTCACCCGGCTGGCGGCAACCGCTGGGACAACCAGAACGTCAAGGTCGTCCAGGTCAACCCCAAGGACCCGGCCACGGTCCTGGTGGGCACCCGCTATGACCTCTACCTGTCGAACGACGCCGGCTCGACCTGGCAGATCTGCCCGTTCGGCAACGGCTACACCAACCCGGCGGTCAACGGCGGCGTTCAGAAGGGGATCAACCGCATCAGCGGCATCTACCTCGACTCCCGCGGCACCAGCACCGTGGCCTACGTGGCTGTGGGCTACCAGTACACCAACGGCAACGGCGACAACGGCATCTACCGCTTCACGATGCCGGTGAGCGGCTGCCCCTCGTGGCCGTCCGACTTCACGACCCTGTTCGGCGGCTTCCCGGCCGGGACCGGCAACGGCACCAACGGTGATGTGGTGGGCGGCGGCGGCAGCGTGACCGGCCGCATCGAGCTCGACGGCGCCATCGGCCCCGACGGCAAGCTCACCCTCTACGCCCAGGTCTCGGAAGGCGTCAACAGCACGGTCGAGGGCACCTACGTCCTGCGTCCGGACGGCGGCGCCACCTCCTGGACCAAGCTGGCGGGCAGCACTTCGACCGGCTACAAGAACTGCGCAGGCACCGCCGAGGACACTGGCCAGGACTGGTACGACCTCTTCGTGGGGGTCGATCCAAGCGATGACAAGACGCTCTATATCGGCCACATCGACGTGTTCAAGGCCACGGTCAACTCGACCTACACGTCGATGACCCTGACCGACCTGACCAACGTCTACTCGACCGGCTGCCCGTCGTACGGCAAGGTTCACCCCGACCAGCAGGCGTTCGCGTTCGTGCCCGGCACCAACGGCTCGACCTTCCTGCTCGGCAACGACGGCGGCGTCTACACCAACACCAACCGGGGCGACGTCAACGCCTGGAAGCAGCTCAACGACTCGATCAACACGAACCAGTTCTACGCCGGCCAGATCGGCGCCGACTTCGCCGGCAACGGCATGGGCGGCGTGCAGTGGGTCTTCGGCGGCATGCAGGACAACGGCAACTCGTCGTGGGACAGCACCGAGTCCACGCTGCTCGCCACGGGCCGTTCGGTCGGCGGCGACGGCTTCTTCACCTCGTTCGACCCGATCGGTGGTTCCGAAACGACCGGCTGGTGGATCACCGAGTACACCTACGGTTCCCTGTACTGCTCCAGCACGGGCGCCGACGGTCCGTTCTCCAGCAGTCTTTGCGGGCCGCGCCAGACCGGCACCGCCGACTGGAGCGCGCCGTTCGTGCTCGACACCCTGCACTGCAACACCACCCAGTGCCGGAACTACATCTTCGGCGAGGACTACGTCCACGCCGCGGGCTCCTATGGCGCCGGCGGTCCGAGTTGGAAGCGTGTCTCGGGTAGCCTGGTCAAGACCGCGGCGGGCTCGATCCTCGCCACCAACTTCGCCCCCAGCAACCCGAAGTCGGCCGTGGCGGGCACCAGCGACGGCAAGGTCTGGTGGTCGGAAACGATATACACCGGCACCGGCTGCACGCAGGCCGCGGCGAATACCTCGTCCTTCGCGTGCACGGGGAACGCCAAGGCTGTCTGGCGCGACGTGGACCCCACCAATACCGTGCTGCCGAACCGCGCCGTGATGGGCGTGGCGGCTGATCCGGCCGACCACACCCGCATCTACGCGGCGGTGGGCGGCTTCAACGAGAACACCCCGGCCACGCCGGGCCACCTGTTCCAGTTCAAGTGGAGCGGCTCGGCCTGGACGCGCGCCAACAAGACGGGCAACCTCCCCAACGTGCCGGCCGCGGCGGTGGCGGTGAACCCGCACAACCGCAAGCAGGTCTTCGTCGGCACCTACTTCGGCTTCTACTACACCGACGACATCGACGCGGCGGTCCCGGTCTGGGTGCGTTATCAGTGGGGCCTGCCGAACACGGTCATCAAGTTCCTGACGATCGACCGTGGCCCGGCCTCGAACCCTGGCCTGGGCACGACCCTGGCGGCGTTCACGTATGGCCGCGGCGTCTACGCGATCAAGCTCCCGGTCGCGGGCAGCTTCCCCGTGCATTCGGTCAGCCAGTAAGCTGGAACCGTCTGCGTTTGAAAGGCCCCGGTCCGCCGGGGCCTTTTTCTTTTGGTACTCTGGATGCAAATGAAAACGATGTTCTCGCCGATCTGCGCGCTGGGCCTCGCCGTCGCGCTCCTCGCCTGCGGTCCCGCTGCCGACTCGCCGTTGCTCGTGTTGAAGGGCGTCACCGTGATCGACATGGCCAGCGCTGCTCCCTGGCCGGGCATGACTGTGATCGTCCGGCACGGCAAGATCGAGGCGATCTCATCGGGGTCGTCCGTGCCGGAAGGCGCTCGGGTGGTAGATGCCCGCGGCAAGTTCCTGATCCCCGGCCTCTGGGACATGCACGTCCACCTGTGGGGGAGCCCGGAACGCCTCTTCCCCCTTTTTCTGGCCAACGGAGTGACCGGCGTCCGCGACATGGCCAGCCCTCCCGGGCAGATCTTCCGGTTGCGCGAAGAAGTGAAGAGCGGCAAAATTTTGGGGCCGCGGATCGTGGCCTGCGGACCGCAGGTGGACGGCCCGGGCACTCCCCCCAACACCCCCGAGCACGCCATTCCGGTCGCGAACGCGGAAGAGGCGCGGCAGGCCGTGCAGAGCCTCAAGAAGATGGGCGCCGACTGCGTGAAGCCCCACGACCGCGTCCCCCGCGACGCGTACTTCGCCCTGGTGGAGGAGGCGAAGCGCGCCGGTCTACCCGTGGAGGGGCACGTGCCCAACGAGGTCACGCTGGCGGAGGCCTCGGACGGCGGCCAGCGCAGCATCGAGCACCTCGGCGGCATCTTCGACGCCTGCTCCTCGGCCGCCGCCGAGATCGAGCGCATGAAGTCCGCTCCGCCTCCCAAGGACCCTTCGGAGTTCCCGCAGCGCATCGCGGCCCGCGGCACGCTCGCCCTCGACACCTACAGCCCCGAGCTGTGCGGCCGGCTCTTCGAGCGCTTCGTCCGCAACGGCACCTGGCAGGTCCCGACCCTCGCCACCACCTATGGCCGCACCTTCATCGACGACCTCAGCCGCCGGGACGATCCGCGCCTGCGCTACATCCCGAAGGATCAGCGGGAGGAATGGAAGCCGGAGAACGACTTCTTCGCCCGCTTCCGCACCCCCGATTACGTGACCTGGCAGAAGCGTTACTGGGCCGAGTCGCTGAAGCTGGTCGGCGCCATGCAGCGCGCGGGCGTGCCCATCCTGGCGGGCACCGACCTCAGCCTCGCGTACGTCTACCCCGGCTTCAGCCTGCACGACGAGCTGGCGTTCCTCGTCGAGGCCGGTCTCTCTCCACTGGAGGCGTTGAAGGCTGCGACGATCGGCCCGGCTCGTTTCCTCGGCCTGGAGGGCACCCTCGGCACCATCGAGGCCGGCAAGGTCGCGAACCTCGTGCTCCTCGACGCCGATCCCCTGGCCGACATCCACAACACCCGCCGGATCTCCGGCGTGGTCGTGAACGGACGCTGGCTGGGTCCGGAGGAGCTGAAGGAGATGCTCGATCAGGCCGCGGCGGAAGCGGCCCGCTAGGGTTGGAAGACCACGATCCGCCGGTCCTTCGGAAGGCGGGTCAACGCCTGCACCTTCCCATCCGGCCAGCGGATCGTGAGCCGGTCCGCCTGGGCGGCGGTTCCCATCCCGAAGTGGAGAGTGAGAGCGCTCTGCGAGAGGTACGAGGCGCCTGTCCGGGTCTCGCGGACCTGCTTGCGCCCGCCCGATTCCAGCTCCACCCGCGCTCCGATCGCGGCGGTGTTCTTTCGCTTGCCGGCGAGGTCCACCTGGAGCCAGCCGCCCGCCGGGGCGGTCACGTTCTCGTAGACCTCCGAGAGATCGTCCGAGTTCGTGACGACCAGGTCCAGATCGCCGTCGAGGTCGAGATCTCCGGCCGCGAGCCCCCGGCTGGAGCGGACCACGTCCAGCCCGCCGTCCTTGACCTCGCGGAACACTCCCTTGCCCGTGTTCTCGAAGAGCTGGTTGCGCTGCTTGTAGGTGGTGCCGGTCTTGAACAGCTCGGCGTTGTGGATGATGTGCCCGTTGGCGATGACGTTGTCGAGGTCGCCGTCCTGATCCAGATCGGCGAAGACCGTGCCGAAGCCCACCATGTACATCGACGGCTCCGCGAGCTTCGAGGTGTAGCGCGCATCGATGAACAGCAGCGATCCCTGGTTGCTGTAGACCGCGTTCGTTTGCAAATCAAGATGGGTCTTGATGATGTCCTCGAAGCCGTTGCCGTCGATGTCGCCGAGGTCTACCCCCATGCCCGCCTCGGGCTTGCCCAGGTCGGAGAGGGCGGTGCCGGAGAGCAGCCCGATCTCCTCGAACTTGCCGTTGCCCTTGTTCTCGAACAGGAACGCCGGAGTCATGTCGTTGGCGACATAGAGATCCTGGTCGCCGTCCCAATCCAGATCGCCGAAGATGACGCCGAGGCCGTTGCCGGCATCCGGCGCGAACCCGGCCGCGGCCGTGGCGTCCTCGAACGTGCCGTCCCCCCGGTTGCGGTAGAAGCGGTCGGGCTCGCCGTTGAAGACGTCCGGATGGCAGTACGACCGCAGGCCGAGCCGCTGGTTGCCGCAGATCGGGTTCTTCTCGTAGGAGAAATCCACGTAATTGGTGACATAGAGGTCGAGGTCGCCATCCGCGTCGGTGTCGGCGAAAGCGGCGGAGGTGCCCCAGAGCGGATTGCCGAGGCCCGCCTGGGCCGTCACCTCGGTGAACGTGCCGTCGCCGTTGTTCCGGAAGAGCTGATCGGGGCCGAAAGCGGAGACATAGAGATCGAGGTCCGAGTCGCCATCCACGTCGCCGGCCGTCGTCCCCATGCCGTAGGAGGTCACGCGGATGCCCGAGCGCTCGGTCACATCCACGAACTTGCCGGCGCCGTCGTTGCGCAGCAGCGCCGACCGCGGCGTCTCGCCCTGATAGCCGCGCATGGCGCCGCTGTCCACGTAGAAGACATCCGGATCCCCGTCGCCGTCATAGTCGAACACGGCCACGCCGGCCCCCATCGTCTCGGGCATGTAGAACTGGCCCGACCCGCCGTGATGATGGCGGAACGAAAGCCCCCACGGCTGGCTCACCTCACGGAAGCGGAGCTGTGCCGTGGCGGGGGAGGCGCCAGGGGAGGCGAGGAGGACCAGGAGGAGAACGGCGCGCAACGACCTCATTCGTGTCCCAGAACCGGGTGCGGCCGGTACGGCATTTCCAACTCCTTCCTTTCCTCCTCGTCCAGCCGGATCTCCAGGGCGGCGACCGCGTCCTCCAGGTGCTCCATGCGCGTGGCGCCGACGATGGGAGCGGTGAGGCCGGGCTGGTGGAGGAGCCAGGCGAGGGCGATCTGCGCGGGCTTCACCCCCCTCTGCGCGGCCAGAGCGACCACGCGCTCCACGACCTCGTAGTCCGCGGGCTGGTAGTAGAGATCGTGGGCGAAGCTGTCCACCTTCCCGCGGCGGGTGTCCTCCTCGCCGCGGCTGCGCTTGCCGGCCAGGAAGCCGCGGGCGAGCGGGCTCCAGGGGATCACCCCGATCCCCTCGGCACGGCAGAGGGGGAGCATCTCCCGCTCCTCCTCCCGGTAGACCAGGTTGTAGTGGTTCTGCATGGACGAGAAGCGCGTCCAGCCGTGCAGGTCGGCCAGATAGAGGGCCTTCGCGAATTGCCAGGCGTACATGCTGGATGCCCCCAGGTAGCGCACCTTGCCCGCGCGCACCAGGTCGTTCAGGGCGGACAGCGTCTCCTCGATCGGCGTCGCCGGGTCCCAGCGGTGGATCTGATAGAGGTCGACGTAGTCCATCTTCAACCGGCGGAGCGAGGCATCGATCGACTCGGTGATGTGCTTGCGCGAGAGCCCACGGTCGTTGGGTCCGTCGCTCATGGGGAAGAACACCTTCGTCGCGACGACGACCTCCTCGCGGCGGGTGAAATCCGCGAGCGCCCGGCCGAGGACCTCCTCGCTCACGCCGCGGGAGTACATGTCCGCCGTGTCGAAGAAGTTGATCCCCATCTCGAGAGCGCGCTGGATGAACGGGCGGCCGTCCTCCTCGGAGAGGACCCAGTCGCGCCACTGTGGGGAGCCGTAGCTCATGCACCCGAGGCAGATGCGGGAGACTTTGAGGCCGGTGCGGCCGAGATTGACGTAATCCATATCCGGATACTAAGCCTTCTCGGCCGAGCCGCTCATCAGGACGCTCAACGGCTGCAGCGCCGCGACGTTCTCGCACACGATCTTGAGCGTCGAGGTGATCGGGACGGCGAGGATCATCCCCCAGGCTCCCCACAGCCAGCCCCAGAAGATGAGAGAGAGCAGCACGATGATCGGGCTCAAGTCGAGGCTCGTCCCCATGATCCGCGGCTCGAGCATGTTGCCGATGAAGAACTGGACGGCCAGGTTGATCGCGGCGACGAGCAGCGCCCAGCCCGTGGATTCGAACTGCAGGAGCATGAAGATCGTGGGCAGGCCGACGGAGATCACCGCGCCCACGGTCGGGATGTAGTGGGCGATGAAGGTGAGGAATCCCCAGAGAGGGGCGAAGTCCACGCCGAATGCGGCCAGCAGCACCGCGACGAGGATGCCGTGGCCCAGGTTCACGAGCGTCTTGGTGAGGAGGTACCTGCGCACCTGACCCTCGATGTTGGCGATGACGGTGGCCACGCGCTCCGCCCGGTCCTTGAGCGCCCGCTCCAGCTTGTGCGGGAAGCTCTCGCTGCCGGCCAGGAGAAAGACCAGGTAGAGGAGCACGAGGAAGAGCTCGTTGAAGAACACCAGGAACGAGCCGACCCCCGCCGCCAGCAGCCCTCCGACCGAGGAGACCTCCACCGCCTCCTGCCAGTGGAAGCCCTCGACCGGCTCGCGCAGGAAGGGGAACGCGGCGACCAGCCGCGCCACCGCGCCCTGCACGAGCCCGCCGAGCCGCGCCTCATAGGCGGGGAGGCTCTCCTTGAACGCCAGCGCGCTGGAGTAGATCACCCAGGAGAACGCGAACAGCAGCGCCGACACTCCCACCAGGATCAGGACGATCGCCACCCCCGACGGCACCTTGAGGCGCCGCAGCGCCGCCATGGCCGGGATGAAGATCTGGCCGAGGAAGACGGCGATCACGAACGGGAGGAGGATCGCCTTCAGCATGTGAAGGACGACCCCCAGGGCCAGGAAGACCAGGATCCCCAGGAACACCAGGATCAGCTTGGTGTCGCGCATCGGACGCCCCCTCTCCGTTCGTTGCGGCTCAGTCGTGAAGAGCTAGCCTAGCACCTCCTCAACTGCAGGCGGAGAAGGTCACGGTGAAGTTGCCGGTCGCGCCGGTCGCTCCGGCGAGGTAGTAGTTGTAGTTGCCGTATTGCAGGGCGCCCGGGGGCAGGACCGTCGCGCTGTCGATCGTCCCCAGGTTCTCGTCCTTGCCGGCGCCGCCGTTGACGTGCCAGATCTGCGCGGTGATGCCGGCCGGCATGGTCACCGTGATCGAGCAGTCGGCATCCCACGACAGGCTGAAGTGGGGGCCGGAGCCCGACGAGTAGCCCGTGGCGGTCGCGACCGTCTGCTGCTCATCGAGCGGGATGGCGACGAGGGGCCACTGCATCCATGGGCTGACGTCGCCCTTGTTGAGGGCTCCCAGGTAGGCCGGCATGATCGTGCTGCACTGCCGGACGGGCTGCCACCCGGCCGGCGCCAGGAACAGCGCCGTGCCGCGCTTCTCGCTGAAGGCGCAGACGCCGTAGGTCGAGAAGTTCCAAAAGGTCTCGTTGTAGGCCTGGTAGTCCGCATTGTGCCAGCCGGCGGTGGCCTGGCCGAACTGGCGCCAGCCCTCGAGCTGGATGAAGTCGCAGCGCTGGGTCGAGTCCCCGAGCGGGTTCGCGAACATGATCGGCTGCACCGTCGGCCCGATCAGGAAGGCGCAGAGCAGGGGAGAGGGATTGGGCACCGAGTCCTGGGTGATCACCTGGGCGGGGTAGGACATGCCGCTGTTCTGGCCGCCCACCGAGCTGTAGTGGGAGTCCCAGATCTGCTGGCCGAGGTTGTAGTAGACCGACGTGGAGCTGGTTCCCAGCGTGTTGTAGAGGTCGGGCGTGATCGTCTGGCTGCCGGCGCTGGTCGGGTCCAGGATCTCCACGAAGTGAGCCCCGTAGAGGAAGTAGAGCAGCAGGATGGCGACGTTGTTCTCGCTCCAGTTGCCGTTGCTGTCGAGCAGGCTGTAGCTCTGGTAGCCGGACACGTAGTAGACCGGCGGCGACTGGTTGGCCGTGCCCGACCAGCCCCGGAACTCGAGCGCCGGCACCCAGAGCACGGGCAGGTTGGTCTTCACGTAGGCCGCGAGGTTCTGGAGCATCTGGGCGTCCGTGCTCAGGAAGGACTGGCCGGCGGCCGGCTGGCCCCCCATCCAGAAGGAGGTCCAGAGGCTGACGATGCGCTGGATGGAGGTCCAATCCGCGAAGCCGCCCGTGAAAGGGGGAGGAGAGGTCGGCGAGAGGTACGGCGCCGTCTGCGAGCCCGCCGCGTTCGCATAGACCGTATTGACGCCGCGGGCGTTCGTCGCGAACATGCTCTGCACGAACTCGTAGGTGTTCGAATAGTCCTCGGCCAGCGTGACCACCGCCTGGGCCGGGGTCTCGATCAGCACGGTGATGTTCGCCGTGGAGCCGCTCATCGGAGTCCCGGAGATCACGGCAACATACGCATTGCTCGGGCAGGAAAAGGAGAAGCTGTTGTCCGTGCCGGGGACGTAGACGGCCGGCATGTCGAAGTTGATCGCGAAGGTATTGCCCGAGCCGTCCTGATAGATGACGAACCCGGAGACGTTGTGGCCGCTGATCACGGTGCCGGCGCTGCCGTTCGCGGGGATCGACGACGGCGCTCCGTTCGGGTTGCAGCCGTACAGGCTCTGCAGCGTGAAGGTCGAGGACGTGGCGTTGCTGAACGACAGCGAAAGAGTATCTCCCATGACGGTCTCCTTGATAGGTATGACCGCCAAGTGGGATGGGTTGGGCGGTTATCCCACCCGTGCCACGATAAAGATCCCCGTCGCAGCTTAGCGCGTCGCGGCTCCCAGCAGACGGTCGAGGTCTGCGCGTTCCAGGAGCTTTCCGCGCAGGACCACGGCGGAGATACGTCCGACGTTCTTTACATCGGTGAGCGGATCGCCGTCCAGGAGCACGAGGTCCGCAGCCTTGCCAGGGGCGATGGTGCCGACGGTGGCGGTCGCCTGGAGCAGGCGCGCCGCTTCCGACGTTGCGGCCTGCAGCGCCTCCATCGGAGTCAGGCCGGAGTCGACCAGGAGGCCGATCTCGTCGTGGACGGAGAAGCCGGGCAGCACATCCCGGCCGGCCAGATCGGATCCGACCGCAATGGCCACGCCGGCCTCGTGCATCCGCCGGGTCATCTCCTTGCCGAGCTCCACGAACCTCTTTCGGCGCGCGATGCCCTCCGGGTCCCGGTCCCTTTCGGTTAGCGGGAACCACTGGTCCCAGTACTTCCGCAGGGGAGGAGTCGCATACCGCATCCGGGGGTCCGGATGGTCCGCGAGCTCGGCGCGCCGGGCGCGGAGGTCGTAAGCGATGATCGTGGGCACGAACCAGGTGCCCTGCCGCGCCAAGGTTTCGGCCAGGGCCGGCACCTCGTCCTCCAGCCATTGCGGCATGGCTTCGAGGGCGGCGGTCTCATTGGCGAAGCGGGCCGAGTAGGTGCCTTCGATCAGCGTCACGATGTGCTCGATGCTGCGCTGTCCCGCCTCCGCGGCCTCGGCCGGCTCCACGGTCATCGGGACGTGGCCGGCGAACGGGATGCCCTGGATCCGCGCTTCGGCGGCCAGGGCGAAGAAGGCTTCCCTGGGAACGGCGTTGTGGACCTTGATGAAATCGACGCCGAGCCCCCGCAGGCGGGTCACGGCCGCGCTCGCCTCCTTCGGGTTGGTGACGGTCAGCCGGAACGGGACTCCGGGCTTGGGGCCATCCACCGTCGGGCCCGCGCGGAAGATGCGCGGCCCTGTCAGCTCGCCCCGTTCGATGCGGGAGCGCCAGCCATCCAGGAGGTCCAGCTCGCCGCCCATGTCGCGGACGGACGTCACTCCGCTGGCCACCAGCACCCCGAGAGTCGCCTCGTCGGCGACGCTCAAGTGGACGTGGGTGTCCCAGAGGCCGGGGATGAGGAACCGCCCGCGCCCCTCGACGACCCGGGCGCCGTGGGCCTCCAGGGAGTCCCCGACCTCCTCGATGACTCCGGAGCGCACCAGCACCGAAACGTGCTCGCGGGGCGAGGCTCCGGTGCCATCGATCAGGGTGACGTCGCGCAGGAGTAGAGAGCTCTCCGGATGGCTGGCCGGATCGGGCTGACCTGCGCAGGCAGTCAGGGCGACGATAAGGACGAGAGCTGCTCGCATGTCTCCTCTACGCGGCAACGCGCACGTCCGTTTCAAGAGCATCCTCCTCGACGAAGCGAAGCAGCGCGTCACCTTCCTGCTCGAGCTCCGCGAGCGTTTTCTTGATGAGCTTGCCGAAAGGTTCAAGGACCAGCGTTGCGGTCTTCTTTTTCCGCTCGACCTTCCAGGTGCCTGCTACGAAGCCGTCGACCAGGAACGTGGCGCGGACCTGAAGGTTCTTGAGCGTGACCTTGGGGCGATGCTCGTCGGCGATCACGCGGGTGCGGTCGTCGTGGGCCAGCACCAGGTTGTCGAACTCCGGCAGGAACCGGACCGGAGCCGGCGTGTCTTCCCCCGGGCGCGGAGCGTCCGGCAGGTCGAACAGCTCGCGCTTGCGCTCGTCGCGGAAGGTGACGAGCTCGGGGCGCAGCTCTTCGAATACCGTGCGCAGGGACTGCAAACCCGACCAGACCTGGGCATCCCGAGGCGTAGCGGGACCGAACGCCGCGAGGTAGCGCCGGACGAGCGTATGGGCGGGGGCCTCATCGGTCGGGACCTTCTTGCCGAGCCAATCGTCGGCCAAGGCAAAATCCGAGGCCGCGGGGAATCCCCAGGCATCGTCCGTCGGCACCTGCACGAGCGGAAGGTGCATGCGGATCGCGTACGCCATGGCGCGCTCGTCGGCTGCCGGGTTCTTCGCCTTCAGATGGTTCCGCAGGGCGTCGAAGGTGGCCGGCTTGCCGCCGAAGAACGCGCGCGCCTCGGTTTGGAGGGCGTCCATGCCGAGATCCTGCGCCCGCTCGCGGAGGATCGCCTGCATGCCCTTGGTGAGCATCGACTGGAGAGCGCCCCGTAAGGCCACGTAATCGGCGGCGCTCATCAGGTGCAGCGTGCCGCGCATCGCCGTGGCGCGGATGATCTCGCGCCGAAGGAGGGGATCGATGAGGTTCTTGCGCTGGAAGCCCTCGATACGCGTCCATAGACCCACGAAAGGAGGACGGGCCAACTGGGACTGCATGCCAGCGAGCCGCTCGACGGCGGCGGTCGTCGCCATCGGTTCACGGGAGAGCAGCATCTGGCGGGCGAGCGTGGCCCGGTTGAGCTGGAGGGTCGTGAGAGTCGAGGGGGTGGTAGCCATGTCGGTCCGAGCCTATCCTCAGTGGAGGGGGGCGACGCAATTTCAGGGGGCAGCGGCTGCCCTGTGAATTTGGACGCCCCAATTTCAAGGGGCAGTCATTGCCCTCTGAATGCGGAAGAGGCAAATTCAGGGGGCAGCCACTGCCCTCCGAATTTGGAAGGCACAAATTCAAGGGGCAGCCGCTGCCCCCTGAATTGGAGAGGCGCGAATTCAGGGGGCAGCCACTGCCCTCTGAAATTGGATGACGCAAATTCAAGGGGCAGTCACTGCCCTCTGAATTCAGGACAGCCAAATTCAGGGGGCAATCGCTGCCCTCTGAATTTGCACGGCCCGCAGATCGATGGGGACGGTATAGGATTCTTTCATGGACATGCTGGAGCAGCTCAAGCACCGCGCGGCGGCATGGCCGGAGGTGAAGCTAGCCGTTCTTTTCGGCTCGACAGCCCGGGGGCAGGCCCGAACCAGGAGCGACGTGGACCTGGGCATTCTCCTTGACCCCTACAGCCCGGAGCTGCGCTTCCGGGTGGAGGCGGACCTCGGCCGGGCTGCAGGTCGTCCGGTGGACGTCATCCTCCTCGACGACGCTCCGCCGCTGCTCCGCTTCGAGATCGCCCGCGAAGGGGTTCTCCTGTTCCAGCGCGAGGACCACCGCTGGACCGACTTCAAAGCCAGGGCGATGGTGGACTGGTGGGATTGGGCGCCGACGCACCGGATGATTGCCGCGGGCGTCGTGCGGCGCCTCCGGGAGAGGATCGCCGATGGTCAAGGTTGATGTCGTGTCCAGAAAGGTGGCGCGGGCCAGCGCCTGGCTGAACGACGCGGAGGAAATCCTTTCCCGTCCGACTGACGAGTTCCTCGCCGATGTGAAGAGCCGGGACCTCGCGACCTTCTACCTCTTCCTGACCGTCCAGGAATGCATCGACCTCGCCGCGCACTGGGTCTCAGATGCAGGCTGGGATGTCCCCGATGACGCTGGAGGGAGCTTCGATCTGCTGGCTGAACACGGTGCAATGGACCGCGAGCTTGCCGTGGTCTTGCGTGGCGCGGTGGGACTCCGCAATCGTATTGCGCACGGGTATGGCTCGGTGGACCACGAACGGGTCCACCAGGAATACCGCGGTGGCGTCGAAGCACTCCGGCGTTTCCTGTCATTGGCGAGCGCTGAGGCGGGGTTGTAGGCGGCCCTACCGCGAGCCCGGCCCTTTCTCACTGCTCTCCAACTAGACGCAACGCTTCGCTAACGAGTTGCTCGCTGTAATGCACACCAGCAGCCTCGATCAAAGCTAAGACTGGGCGAATTTCTGGTAGAAGGCCAGACTCCTTGGCCAGGATAAGGATTCCGAGGCTCCCAACTACCTCAATCCCGTTCACGCTTGCCACTCTACGAGCGCGATGATCATCCACAAGCAGGCGGTCTGCGTGCAAGCGCTTGTAGAGCGCCATGGCTTCGAGCTCCCCCTGCCCTAGACCGGCAACAGCTATAACCAACTCACCGAGGTCAACTTTCGAGACTTTGTCCTTGAGGTACTCTCCCAATCGCTCGGCTTCGGGTTTGCCGGGAACAGTGCATTCGCGAAGGACTGCTGGAGGAACGCGGACTTCCTGAAAGAGTTGGTCGAGCAGCGACAGGGCGTCGCATGCGGCAAGCGCCACAAGCGCAGAAGTATCCGCTACGATCAGCATCAAGCTTCAGTGCGCAATGCAGCTAGCTCTGCCCGAAGCTCGTCGGCCGGGTAGCTCACTAACGGAATGCCATGTTTGTGGCACGCCATAGCGAAGGTGTAACGGTCGACTCCGGCGAAATCCGCCGCGGCTCCTGCAGAGATCTCTTCGGACTTAAACATGAGCATCGCCGCAAACAGCTTTATGCGCCGAGCCCACTCGACAGGGTCATGGTCGATTAAATATTGATTCGGCACCTCAAGTGTTATCTGCATAACGACCTCCAAGCCATAAGCTTAGCGGAAATCATGGCTGGGCACCGCCACGAGCTTCTTGAGCGACCAGAACCGCTCCCCTTTCACCGACAGCGTCCCGTCCCGCTTCTGAAGCACCCCCTCCACCACCAGCCCGGGTGAGCCCACGATCAGCTTGCGGTGCTTCTGCAATAGGTCGGGGGAGACGACCGCCTGGGACATGCCGGTCTCGTCTTCCAGGGTGAGAAAGAGCAGGCCCTTGGCCGTGCCGGGGCGCTGCCTCACGATCACCGAGCCCGCCGTGCGGACACGGTCGCCGTTCTGGAGATGGGCGAGGTCGGCCGCCGAGGTGACTCCCTTGGCGTTGAGCGTCTCGCGGATGTAGGTGAGCGGATGCGGGCCGATGGTGAGCTGGACTCCGGCGTAGTCGGCCTGGCTCTCTTCGACGTCGGTCATCTCCGTGAGCGGCGAGGGCTCGGGGTCGGGCAGACGGTCGAGGAGCGGACCGGCCTCTCTCGCGAGGCGTGCCACCTGCCAGAGAGCGGCGCGGCGGGTCAGGCCGAAGGAGGCGAGGGCTCCGATCGAGGCCAGGGTCTGAAGCTCGTCCTCGTGCAGGGCGCAGCGGCGGACGAGATCCTCGGCGTCCTCGAACGGCGCCTTTGACTGCTCCTGCTCGATGGCGAGCCCGGCCTTGTGCCGCAAGCCCTTCACGAACTTGAAGCCGAGACGGATGGCGCCGGCGGGCGGGGCTTCCCCCGTCCTCGAGTCCCGGGCGCCTTCGGGGATCTCCCGCTCTTCCCAGCGGCATTTCCAGCCGGAGGTCTGGACGTCCACCGGCCGGATGTCGACCCCGTGCCGTTGCGCGTCCTTGACCAGCGTGGCGGGGTGGTAGAAGCCCATGGGCCAGGCGTTCAGCAGGCCGAGGGTGAAGGCGGTGGGGTGGTGGCACTTCAAGTACGCGCTCGCGTAGGCGATCAGGGCGAAGCTCGCGGCGTGCGATTCGGGGAAGCCGTAGAGCGCGAAGGAGGTGATGGATTGGACGATCTCGTCCTGCGCCTTGCCGATGATGCCATTGGCGGTCATCCCCTTGCGGAGCTTGTCCACGATGGCTTTCATCTTCTCGACGGAGCGCTTCGAGCCCATGGCCCGCCGCAGCTCTTCGGCCTCGCCGCCGGAGAAGCCCGCCGCCACCATCGCGACCCGCAGGAGCTGTTCCTGGAAGATCGGCACGCCGAGCGTCCGCTTGAGGATGGGCTCCAGGCTCGGGTGGGGATAGACCACGGGCTGACGGCCGTTGCGGCGCTCGAAGTACGGGCTCGCCATGTTGCCCGCGATCGGGCCGGGACGGATGATGCC
>DATLNC010000154.1:0-6343 GCA_035536935.1 Thermoanaerobaculia bacterium | reverse complement strand
TCGTTGAGGTCCTTGGTGTCCTTGAGGTCCTTTCCGGAAAGTGACATGACTGAGAACCGATTCCCAGACGTACCCGGCGGATACCCGTTTCCCCAGCTCGAGCAGGAAGTGCTCCGGCTCTGGCGCGAGCGGAACATCTTCCAGAAGAGCCTGCAGAAGCCGGCGCCCCAGGGCGAGTTCGTCTTCTATGACGGTCCGCCGACCGCGAACAACGTGCCCCATGTCGGGCACGTCGTGACCCGCGTCGTCAAGGACCTCTTCCCCCGCTTCCGGACCATGCGTGGCTACCGCGTGCCCCGCAAGGCGGGTTGGGATACCCACGGCCTCCCGGTCGAAATCGAAGTCGAGAAGCGCCTCGGCTTCAGCGGCAAGCAGCAGATCGAGGAGTACGGCATCGCCGAGTTCAACAAGGCCTGCCTCGAGAGCGTCCATACCTATGAACGCCAGTGGCGCGCCATGACCGAGCGCGTCGGCTACTGGCTCGACCTCGACCACGCCTACTTCACCTATACCAACGACTACATCGAGTCGGTCTGGTGGTCCCTGGGCGAGCTGTGGAAGCGCGGCCTTCTGGGCGAGGGCTACAAGATCCAGCCCTACTGCGCCCGGTGCGGCACCACTCTCTCCAGCCACGAAGTCGCCCAGAACTATAAGGACGTGGACGACCCGTCGGTCTGGGCTCTCTTCCCGGTCCGCCCCGGCCAGGAGCTGGTGCCCGTGGGCGGCGGCTCGTGGACGACCACCGAGGGCATGAAGCTCGTCGCCTGGACCACCACCCCGTGGACGCTCACCGCCCACGTGGGGCTCGCGGTCCATCCCGACATGGTCTACCGGCTGGTCCAGCACCCCAACAAGCCGGACGAGCAGTTCCTCTTCGGCGACGAGCTGGCCAAGCCCGTTCTGGCCATGATGGAGGTCGAAAGCGAGAAGCGCCTCGTCGATCTGGCCGAGCTGCCGGCGCTCGCCCGCTTCCGCGGCAAGGACCTCGAAGGGCTCCTCTACGACCGGCCTTTCCGCACGGATTCCCCAGCCATTTCCGACGAGCGCGGCTGGCAGGTGGTCCTCGGCGACTACGTGACCTCCAGCGAGGGCACCGGTCTTGTCCATACGGCTCCGCCGTTCGGCGAGGACGACTACCGCACCGGACAGTCCTACGACCTGCCCCTCCTCCTGACCATCGACGCCGAGGGCATGGTCCGCAACATGCCCGGCATCGAAGCGTTCGCCGGGATGTGGTTCAAGGACGCCGATGCCAAGATCCTCCAGGATTTGAGGAACCGCGGCCTGCTCCTCCACACGGAGCGCTACCGCCACAGCTATCCCTTCTGCTGGCGCTGCGACCGGCCGCTCCTCTACTACGCCACCACGAGCTGGTTCGTGAAGACGACCATCCTCAAGCAGGAGCTGCTCGACCAGAACCGGACCATCGACTGGCATCCGCCCCACGTGGGCGAAGGCCGGTTCGGCAACTGGCTGGAGAACGTGGTGGACTGGGCACTGTCGCGGAGGCGCTACTGGGGCACTCCGCTCCCCGCCTGGAAGTGCGACGGCTGCAATCACACCACGGTCGTGGGCTCTTTCGGCGAGCTGTTCGAGAAAGCTGGAAGGAAGCCGCCGGAGAACCTCTACGATCCGGAGCAGTTCAATCCGCACCGGCCCTACATCGACGAGATCGCCTGGCCGTGTACGGAGTGCGAGGGCGGGACCATGCGCCGGGTGCCGGACGTCATCGACGCCTGGTACGACTCGGGCTCCATGCCGTTCGCCCAGCATCACTACATGGGCAAGCCGCTGCCCGAGATCGATCCGGAGACGGGCAGGGGCTTCCCCGCCGACTTCATCTCCGAGGCGGTGGACCAGACCCGCGGGTGGTTCTACACCCTGCACGCGCTCGGCGTTCTGCTCTTCGGCTCGAAGGCCTATGAGACCTGTATCGTCCTCGGCCACGTCAACGACGATCAGGGGCGGAAGATGTCCAAGCGCCTGGGCAACGTGGTCGAGCCCATGGGCGTGATCGAGGAGACCGGGGCCGACGCCCTGCGCTGGTACTTCTGCGTCAACAACCCCGAGGTCAACTCCCGCTTCTCCGCCAAACTGGTGCGCGAGGCCGCGCAGGGCTTCCTCCTCCCGCTCTGGAACGCCCTGTCCTTCTTCACGATCTACGCGAACCTGGACGGCTGGCGGCCCTCCCAAAGCCAGCCGCGATTCGAGGACCGGCCGCCGCTCGACCGCTGGATCCTCCTGCGGCTCGACCGCCTGGTCTCCGAAGTCACCGCGGGATTGGACGGCTACGACGTCACCGAGCCGGCGCGGAAGATCGAGGCGCTTCTCGACGACCTCACGAACTGGTACATCCGGCGCAGCCGCGACCGCTTCTGGGCGGGAGCGGGAGCGGAGGTGAACAAGGAGAGCGCGTACCAAGCCCTCTATGAGGTGCTGACCACGGTGGCGCGGCTCCTCGCGCCGTTCACGCCCTTCGTGGCCGAGATCCTCCACGAGCACCTGGTCCGCAGCCAGCGTCCTGATGCCGTCGAAAGCGTTCATCTCGAGGAGTGGCCGGAGCCCGGAGCGCGGACGGAGGAGGAGTTGGAGGCCGCCATGGACGCGGTCCTGCGCATCGTCCGCCTCGGTCACGCGGCGCGCAATACGCACTCGCTCAAGACCCGGCAGCCGCTCGCCGCCGTGACCCTGGTCACCGCCAACGAGGCGCTGCCCGGTCTGGTCACGCCCTACGCCGACCTGCTCAAGGACGAGCTGAACGTCCGCGACATCCACTGGGCGGCGGAGCGGAGCGAGTACGTGCGCCATGAAGTACGGCCCGTCTTCCCCAAGACCGGCCCACGCTTCGGCAAGAGGATGTCCGAGGTGAAACGGGCGCTGGAGAGCGGCGACGGCGACGCCCTGGCCCACCAGCTGGAGACGGCCGGCAAGGTCACCATCGAGATCTCGGACGGCTCGCACGACCTCTCGCCCGAGGAGGTTGAGGTCCGCCTGATCGAGCGCGAGGGCATGGCCACCCAGGGAGACCGCGAGCTGCTGGTCGCCTTGGATACCCGCCTCACGCCCGAGCTGATCGCCGAAGGCTGGGCGCGGGAAGTCGCGCGCAGTATTCAGACCGCCCGCAAAGACGCAGACCTCGATTACGCCGACCGCATCCGGGTGAGCTACGAAGCCGATCCCGAGATCGAGGCCGCCGTCGAGGCGCACCGTGAATGGATCATGGGAGAGACCCTGGCGGTGGAGCTTGCCAAGGCAGACGGTACGGAGCTCAAATCCGCGCCGGTCGAAGGGCGTGCGTTTGCATACAGCATTGAAAGGGCCGGATAGTCAGCCCTGGGAAGGGCTGTACTCTTCTAGCCTGGGGTTTCAACCCCAGGCGGGGCCCGCATCACCTGGGGTTGAAACCCCAGGCTAGAAAAGTATCTCCCCCTCCGGGGGCGAGCTTCCACGACACGAAAAACGGGAGAGAGAAAGTGGCCGGAATCTTCAAAGCGTACGACGTGCGGGGGATCTATCCCTCGCAGATCAACGAGGACATGGCCCGCCAGATCGGCCTCGCGTTCCAGTTCGTGCTGGACGCGGAGGACCGCTCGCGGGGCAACACGGTCGTGGTGAGCCGCGACATGCGCTCGCACAGCGAGCCGCTCGCCAAGGCGCTGATCGAGGGGCTCACGCAGTCCGGCCTCGACGTGCTGGACATCGGCCTCGCCACCACGCCCATGAACTACTTCGCGGTCGGCCACACCAAGGCCGCCGGCGGCGTGCAGGTCACGGCGAGCCACAACCCGGCGCAGTACAACGGCCTCAAGTTCAGCCGCCACGAAGCGCGCCCGGTCTCCGGCGATCACGGCATCCCCCTCCTGGAGGAGAAGGTCAAGTCCGGCGACCTGCCGAAAGCGTCCCGCCCCGGCACGGTGCGGACCGGGAATGTCTTCGACGATTACCAGACGCACATCCTCGGCTTCCTGCATGACAAGGAGAAGAAGCGCCTCCGGGTCGTGGTGGATGCGGCCAACGGCATGGGCACGATCTACCGCCCGATCCTGGAGGCCACCGGCATCGAGCTGATCCCCCTCTACTTCGAGCTGGACGGCTCCTTCCCCAACCACGAGGCCAATCCGCTCAAGGAGGAGAACCTCCACGACCTGATGCGGGCGGTCAAGGAGCACGGCGCCGACCTTGGAGTCTCCTTCGACGGCGATGCCGACCGCGCCGCCTTCGTGGACGAGACGGGCCAGGCCGTGGGGAGCGACCTGATGACGGCCCTCATCGGCGGCGAGCTGCTGGAGCGCGATCCCGGAAAGGCCGTGCTCTTCGACCTGCGCTCCTCGCGGGCCGTGGCCGAGTACATCAAAGAGAAGGGCGGGGTGCCGGTGCGCGAGCGGGTCGGCCATTCCTTCATGAAGGCCACCCTGCGCAAGCGGGACGGGATCTTCGGCGGCGAGCTCGCCGGCCACTACTACTTCCGGGACCATTTCAACGCGGACAGCTCGATCGGCGCCGTGATCGAGATCCTGAACCTCCTACGCAAGACCGGCAAGCCGCTCTCCGCCCTGGTTCAGCCGCTGCGCCGCTACGCCAAGAGCCCGGAGATCAACTTCGAGGTCGAGGACAAGCAGGGCAAGATCGAAGAGCTCGCCCGCCGCTACTCCGACGCCGAGATCGATTACCTGGACGGGATCACCTTCCAGTACCCCACCTGGTGGGGCAACGTGCGGCCCTCCAACACCGAGCCGTTTCTGCGGCTGGTGCTGGAGGCTTCCACGCCCGAGGAGCTGGAGCAGCGGAAGAACGAGCTGTTCGGGATTCTGGGGGAGCCGGCGGAGTAGGAAAGGGCGTGTTTGAGTTAGTCCCGCATGCGGCCGGCGAGCGTCACGTAGTACAGCAGCGTCATGATCGACGACACCGCCGCGGCCACGTAGGTGAGGGCGGCCGCGTTGAGCACGCGGTTCATCCCCTCCTGCTCCTGCGGCAGGATGATGCCGTTTTCCACCGCCAGACGCTTGGCCCGCGCCGAGGCGTCGTACTCCACCGGCAGGGTCACGATCTGGAAGAGCACCACCGCCGAGAACAGCAGGATGCCGAAGTAGACCGTCTCCCGCGAGTGCAGGAGCAGAAAGCCCGCCATGACGATGAAGTAACTCAGCGTGGAGCCGATGTTCGCCATCGGCACCAGCGCCGAGCGCAGCCAGAGCGGCGCGTAGTGCTGCTGATGCTGAATCGCATGACCCGCCTCGTGGCAGGCGACGCCGATCGCAGACACCGAGTTGGACCCATAGACCGGCGGCGACAGCGCCAGCGTCTTGTTGACCGGGTTGTAATGGTCCGACAGGAAGCCCTGCGTCTGGACGATCTTCACGTCGAGGATCCCCGCCCGCTGGAGCATCTCGTGCGCGGCCTGGGCGCCGGTCAGGCCCCGGGCCGTCCGGACCTTCTGGTACTTGTTGAACGCCGACTTCGTCCGAAAGCTGGCCCACAGGGACAGCAGGATGGCCGGAATCATGAAGACGAGGTATGCACCCATGGTGTTGGTCTACCCCTCCTTTCGACTCATCAAAACAGCCGAGGGGGGCAGCTGATTCCGTTAAAGTAGCCCACGGGAGGTAGGAAGTATGAGTGGGATAGCGATCGTCACAGGAGGCAGCCGCGGCATTGGCCGGGGTATCGCCGAAGCCCTCCTCGCGGAGGGATGGAAAGTCTGGATCTGCAGCCGCAGCCAGGGATCGGTCGACAAGGCCAGCCAGGAGATGGGTGTTCAGGGCCGGGCCGTGGACGTCCGCGACCAGGGGCAGGTCGACGCCTTCGTGAAGGAGGTCCTGGACGCCGAGGGGCGGATCGACTGCCTGGCCAACAATGCCGGCCTCGGCCACTTCGCACCCGTGGACGAGATCTCCGGCGACCAGTTCCGCGAGGTCATCGAGACCAATCTCAACGGCTGCTTCTACTTCATCAAGGCGGTAGCCCCGGTCATGAAGAAGCAAGGGGCAGGCTGGATCATCAACATCTCCTCCCTGGCCGCCAAGAACCCCTTCGCGGGCGGATCGGCCTACAACGCCAGCAAGTTCGGGCTGCTCGGACTGTCCGAGGCCGCCATGCTCGACCTGCGGCCCCACGGCATCCGGGTCGCCTCGATCATGCCTGGCAGCGTGGCCACGGAGTTCGGGGGCGGACATGGCGAGGGAAGCTGGAAGCTGCAGTCGGCGGATATCGCTTCGATGGTCGTTCACCTGCTGAGCTATCCGGACAACGCCCTGCCCAGCCGCATCGAGATGCGGCCCAGCCGGCCTCCGAAGTAGTTTTCCCTGGGAGCGCCGGCGTCCCGCCGGCCAAGTAACCTGGTTTG
>DATLNC010000153.1:0-7439 GCA_035536935.1 Thermoanaerobaculia bacterium | reverse complement strand
CCCACCGGGTGGCCATGCCTTCCCGATGGGTAGAGGGAGCTGCCTACTTCCCGCTCACCCGCGTGTAATAGCCCTCGATCACCTTGATCTCCGAGCCGTCGGCGAAGGTGTAGTACTGCGCGTAGCCGATCTTGTCCTTGTCGTCGAAGGTGAAGACGTCGCGCTTGGTGAAGCTGTCGCCCGAGACCGGGTCCGCCTCGACGCCGTGGAAGACCAGCGCGTTTTTGGCCTTGATGTAGTAGCCGGTCGAGATGGTCGCGCGGGGGTCATAGTCCACCATGAAGATGCGGTAGAAGTGCCGCTTCGCCCCGTCGTACCCCATGGTGACCCGGCCCTGGGTGGCGTGTTCCGGGAACTTCAAGGTGAATTGGGTGTCCAGGAAGCGGTCGTTCAAGATCCACTTCGCCTCGATCGACTCCTTCAACGGCACCGGCTTGGGCGGCGTGCCGTACGTCCAAGCCGTGAACGTCCCCTCCCACGTGCCCGCGAGCCGGCCGAGGATCTCGAACTTGTCCTCCGGACTCAGGATCTTCTTGTACTCGGCGGGAGTGCCCGCTTCCCGCTCTGCCTCCTTCGCGGTCTGCTGCGCTGCGAGCGGCAGGGTGAGGAGGAGGAGCGTGGCCGTGGCGGCACTCCAGGCTTTGCAGGATTTCCTCATTCGCATTCTCCTTGAGTCGATTCCCAGGATCCGGGGGCGGACCGGTCCGCCCCCTTACATCTCCACTAGTGCGTCTCGTCGTACGCGCGGAGCGCGCTCGCCTCCAGACGGTTCGCCTCGGCGTGCGTGATCAGGCCCACGCGCGGGTGGCGGAGGTCTTTCAAGGACTCCTTGACGCACTTCTCATAGCCGATGCGGCTCACCGGCGCGTTGTAGCTGCACGGGATCTCTGGCAGCAGCACCCGCTCGGAGGCCTGGACGTTGTAGAGCCGGTTGCGCACGCCGCCCGGCCACTGCACCTCGACCGTGCCGGTCGTGGCGGCTCCCAGGCCGGCCTGGACCGTCAGGCTGTTCTGCGAGGCATAGCTCGAGCCGCCCAGCACCGGGATGAGCGACGACGGCCCGCCCGCTGGCGTGAAGCGCACGATTGCGCCGATGGCGTCGCGGTTCACGCGGCCGGCCGACACCTGGTTGTCCACGAGGCCGACCGTGCCCACGAGGTCGAAGGCGGCCCAGTGGTTGGCGTTGCCGCTGTTGATCTCGACCGCGAGCGAGCCGGGCAGGCGCTGGAGGCCGAGCCAGAAGAAGGTCAGGGGGTCGGCGGTGGGTACCGAGGCGGGCACGAAGCCCACGGCGCCGACCGGGTCAAAGGGCGAGCCCAACGGGTACGAAAACTCCGGAATGCGCAGCGTGCCCGCCGGCAGGTCGAAGCTCGACACGGTCACCACGTCGGCGAACCCGTCCTCGTTGAAGTCGCCGGTGGCGAGACCCTCGACGTTGCGGTCCAGGTGGTTCGTGGAACCGGCGAGCGCCGCGTTGTCCCAGATGAAGCTCGCCGAGCACCCTTGGTTGTTGAGGAGGACTCCGGGGTTGCTTTCGTCCCAGAACAGCGGGTACTCCCAGCCTCCGTGGTAGACGATGTCGGTATCGCCGTCATTGTCGTAATCGGCCATCGCAGCCCCCCAACCGGTGGGCGTCGTCACGAGAGCGCCGACGCCAGGATCTGCGAAGGTGCCATCGCTCTGCCCCAGGAACCAGCGCGATGCCCAGGCCCCGGGCGGATAGAAGCCCGGAAAGAAGCTGTAGTCGCCGAGATTGGAGAGGAACATGTCGAACCGGCCATCGCAGTTGACATCGCCGAACGCCAGGCTGTGCCAGTCGCCGAAGCGGTCGAGGCCGAGGTCCAGCGTCGCGTCCGTGAAGTGGCCACTGCCGTCGTTCTTGAAGACCCTGGGAAATCCGGCATTGGGGATGGCGCCATGCTGATCCTGGGCGACGACCGCGTCGAGGTCGCCGTCCATGTCGATGTCGATCAGCGACGCGGCCCAGGAGTCGAGCGCCGAGCCGGGCACGGCCAGGCCCGCCAGGGTGCGCAGGCCGGAGGCTTCGCTCTGGTCGGAGAAGACGTTGCCGCCCGCGTTGATCAGGAGCTGGTTGTGCTGGTGATGGATCCAGGGCTCCGAGAAGGCGATGATGCTCGCGAAGTCGAAGGCGTTGGCTACCAGGATGTCGAGCCGGCCGTCGCCGTTGACGTCGCCCATGGCGCAGGAGGTCGAGACCTTGCCCTCGCCGCCCGCGCCCGCGGCCGCGGTGATGTCGGCGAAGGTGCCGTCCCCCTGGTTCTCGAGCAGGCGGTTGTCCTTGTAGCCGGTCACGAAGAGGTCGAGGTCCCAGTCGTTGTCGATGTCGCCGTAGCAGATGCCCTGGCTGTCCTGCGCGGTCAGGGCCGCTCCGGCCGCCTGCGCCACGTCCTGGAACTGGACCTGGCCGGTCTCGCGCAGCAGGTTGCGGAAGAGGCTGTTGGGCGCGCCGGGGCCGTTGGCGACGTAGATGTCCGAGTCCCCGTCGCCGTCGTAGTCGAGCACGGCCACGCCGGGCGCGCCGTAGGTCTTGATGGGCGAGATCAGGTACTCGGCCAGGACGTCGATCAGGCTGTCGGCGACGAACGCGTTCTGGATGGCGAGGCGCGCCGAGGGCGTGCGGCTGTAGGCGAGGCCGGAGCCGCCGTTCGCGGCGATGTCCTGGAAGGTGACGGCCGAGGCAGCGGGCAGGGTGGCGGCGGCCAGAAGCGCCGAGGCCACGGTGGCGCGAAGGAATCGCGTCGCGGTTTTCATTCTCTCATTCCTCCAAGTGATGCGTTCGATGGGTATGGACTGCACCTGTAATGCTCGGTGCCGGAGCGGCGCCAAAGAGGGACGTTTTCCGATGAGAAGTGAAAGATGTCTTTGAAGCGAAGGCTGCGGACGGTCGGCAAGGCCGTCCTGATCGGAATCCCGTCGCTGCTCCTGATCCTCGTGCTGCTCGCGGCTTGGCTCGTGCGCCGGTCATGGCCGCAGGAGAGCGGCACGGTCACGGTCCAGGGCCTCTCTGCTCCGGTCGAGGTGGTGCGCGACGGGTGGGGCGTGCCGCACCTCTATGCGAAAACCGAGCGGGACCTGTTCTTCGCCCAGGGATACGTGCATGCCCAGGACCGGCTCTGGCAGATGTGCTTCAATCGCGAGGTCGGCAACGGCCGCCTCGCCGCGATGTTCGGCTCCGGCGCCCTGCCGACCGACCGCTACCTGCGGACGCTCGGCATCAGGCGGCTGGCCGACCGCGATCTGGCCCTCGCGTCGCCCGTGACCCGCGGCTTTCTGGAGGCGTACGCCGCGGGGGTGAACGCGTTCCTCGCCGCGAACGCAGGAAAGCTGCCGGTCGAGTTCCGCATCCTCGGGATCGAGCCCCAGCCCTGGACGCCCGTCGACAGCCTGACCTGGACGCGCCTGATGGGGCTCAACCTGAGCCTCAACCAGCCGCTGGAGCTGGCGCGGGCGCGCCTGCTACCGAAGCTGGGGATCGAGCGCGTGCGCCAGCTCATCCCGCTTTACCCGAAGGACGGGCCGGTGATCGTCACTCCGGGGGAAATAGCCGGAGAAGGCAGGCCGCTTCCCCCTTCCCCGCTCGCCAGCCTGCTTCCACTCACCCCCGGCGAGAGCTGGGCGAGCAACGGCTGGGCGGTCCACGGCAGCCGCACGTCGACCGGCAAGCCGATCCTCGCCAACGACACCCACCTCGGGCTCGGCATGCCCTCGGTCTGGTACGAGGTCGGCCTGCACGGCGGGCGCTACGACAATGCGGGCTTCTCCTTCCCCGGGCTGCCGTTCGTGATCGTCGGCCAGAACCGGCGGATCGCCTGGGGGATCACCAACCTCAACGCCGACGTCCAGGACCTCTACCTGGAGAAGCTCGACGATCCCAAGAGCCCGGCTGCGGCTCTCTACAATGGGGGCTGGGAGAAGCTCTCGCGAATCAACGAGAGCATCCCGGTCAAGGGTGGGGAACCGGTGCCCTTCGAGGTGCTCTCGACCCGGCACGGGCCCCTGATCTACGCGGCGCTGCCGGACTGGCAGGGGGCTCCACCCATGGCCCTCGCCTGGGCCTCCGCGGAGGGCAGCCGCCTGGCCGACGCCTTGGCGAAGCTCGGCCTCGCCGGCTCCTGGGGGGAATTCCGCCAGGCCCTGTCGCAGTGGGATTCGCCGAGCCTCAACTTCGTCTACGCGGACGTGGACGGCAACATCGGCTACCAGGCGACGGCGCGCACGCCGGTCCGCGCAGCCGGGCACGACGGGCTCTCCCCCGTGCCCGGCTGGGACGGCCGCTTCGAGTGGCGCGGCATGATTCCCTTCGAGGAAATGCCGAGCTCGCTCAACCCGCCGGCCGGCTTCATTGTCACCGCGAACAACCGCGTGGTGGGCGACGACTACCCCTACCCGCTCACCTACGACTGGCCTCCTCCCGAGCGCGCCCGGCGGCTGGAGGAGCTGCTCGCGGCCGAGCCGAAGCTCACCCTGGAGCGGGCGCGGGAGATCCAGCTCGACACCTTCTCGGCGCTGGCTCGGGACCTGCGCCCCTACCTGCTCGCGGTGAAGCCGCAGGGAGCTCTGGAGGCCGCGGCGCTCGATAGAGTCAAGGCCTGGGACCTGCGCTTCGATCCGGATCAGGCGGGGGCGTCGGTCTTCACGGCCTGGGTACGCGCCCTGCGGCCCGGCATCTTCGAGGACGAGATCGGCGCCGATCTCGCGAAGTCGGTAGGCGGGCTGGTCTACGCGCAGACCGACATGCTGACCGCGTTGATGGCCCGGCCGCGCGACCCCTGGTTCGACGATCGACGGACGCTCGCGGTCGAGGCCCGCGACGAGGTCGTGCGCAAGGCCTTTTCACAAGCAGTTGCTGAGCTGAAAGGCTCGTTTGGCGAGGATTCCGGCACTTGGACTTGGGGACGCGTTCAGACCGCGGCCTTCGCGCACGCGCCCTTCGGACTCTCGGGGGTAGCGCCGCTGGAGAGGGTCTTCAACAGCAGCCCGGTGCCGGCACCGGGCTGGGAAGGGGCGGTCAACCTCGCGGGCTCCGACCCGGCGAAGCCGTACCGGGTGGCCTTCGGCGTATCGCAGCGCTTCCTGGCCAATCTCGCGGATCTCGGATCCTCGCAGGCGGTCAACAGCACGGGCCAGTCGTCGCTCGTGTTCCACCGCCACCGCGAAGACCAGGCTCCGCTGTGGAGCAGCGGCCGTTACCGTCCCGTGCTCGCGGGCCGCGAGGCGGTCGACAGGGAGGCGGAGGGCCGGCTGGTCCTGACGCCTGAAGGAGACGAGAAGTGACCGAAGTGACCCTGGTCGACATTCTGCGCCGCCGCGCCGAGGAGCAGCCGGATCGGCTGGCTTATGTCTTCCTGCCGGACGGTGAAGAGGCCGAGCAGAAGTTGACCTATGCCGAGTTGCACGCGCGCGTCACCTCTCTCGCCGGCCGGCTCCAGCAGGTGGGCGTTCAGGGAGGAGGCCGTGCCCTGCTCCTCTACCCGACCGGGCTCGACTACGTCACGGCTTTCTTCGGCTGCCTCTGCGCCGGCACGGTCGCCGTTCCCGCCTACCCGCCGCGGCCCAACCGGCCGATGCCGCGCATCCACGCCATCGTGGCCGACGCCGGAGCGACCGTGGCGCTCACCACCTCGCGCATCTTCGCGGGGATGGAGCGCCGCGTCGCCGACCTGCCGGACCTGAAGGCGCTCTCCTGGCTGGCGACGGACGAGATCGAGAACCTCTCGGCAGCGTGGAGAGACCCTGGAATCCGGCACGCCGACCTCGCATTCCTCCAATACACGTCGGGCTCGACCGCGACGCCCAAGGGGGTGATGGTCAGCCACGGCAACCTGATGCACAACGAGGAGCTGATCCGGCGGGCCTGCGGGCACTCGGCCGACACTCCCATCGTGAGCTGGCTGCCGCTCTACCACGACCTCGGCCTCATCGGGAACCTGCTCCAGGCGCTCTACGTCGGAGCGCCCTGCACCCTGATGACGCCGGTCTCGTTTCTGAAGAGCCCGATCCGCTGGCTCGACGCGGTGTCGCGCTTCCGCGGATACTGTAGCGGCGGCCCCAACTTCGCCTACGACCTCGCGGTCCGCAAGACCACGCCGGAGCAGCGCGAGGGGCTCGACCTCTCCTCCTGGGGGGTCGCGTTCAACGGCGCCGAGCCGGTGAGGAAGGAGACCCTGGAGCGCTTCGCGGAGACGTTCGCTCCCTACGGCTTCCGCGCCGGCTCCAGCTTCCCTTGCTACGGCCTGGCGGAGACCACGCTGATCGTCACGGCCGGAGGCGCAGGCTCAGGACCCGTGCTTCGCAGCTTCGACCCGCGGGAGCTCGGCCAGGACCGTGCCGTCGAGGCTGACAGCGGTCGCGATCTGGTGGGCTGCGGCCGTGCCCTCGGAGATCTCCAGGTGGCGATCGTCCAGCCGGAGACGCTGGAGCGATTGCCCGCGCAGAGCGTCGGCGAGATCTGGGTGGCGGGCGGCAGCGTGGCGCAGGGCTACTGGAACCGCCCCGACGTGACGGCCGAGATCTTCGGCGCCCGCACGGGCGAAGGCTCCGGCCCCTTCCTGCGGACCGGCGACCTCGGCTTCCTGGCCGCGGACGGCGAGCTGTTCATCACCGGCCGCCGCAAGGACCTCCTGATCCTGCGCGGCGGCAACCACTACCCGCAGGACATCGAGCGCACGGTCGAGGCGAGCCATCCGGCGCTGGTGCCCGGCGCTGCGGCGGCCTTCGCGGTCGAGGCCGGCGGCGAGGAGCGGCTTGTCGTGGTGCAGGAGGTCCAGCGCACCGAGCGGCGGACGGACATCGCGGAGATCGCCGCGGCCGTACGCGCCGCGGTGGCCGACGAGCACGAGCTGCCGCTCTATGCCCTGGTGCTGATCCGGCCCGGGACCATCCCCAAGACGACCAGCGGCAAGATCCAGCGCTCCCTCTGCCGTGAGGAGCTGCTCGCCGGCAGCCTGTCCGTGGTCTCCGAGTGGTGGGAAGCGCCGCTCGCCGAAGCTGCTCCCGGCGCCTCGGCCGCGGACGGCGTCGATCGCTGGATCGCCTCCCTCGTGGCTACCGCCACCGGCGCCCGGATCGACGAGATCGACCCCGCGTTGCCGGTCGCCCACTACGGGCTCGACTCGCTGAGAGCCGTCGAGCTGCTCCACGCCGTTGAAATCGGCACCGGAGCCTCGCCTTCCCTGGAGAGCCTCTGGGGAGGAATGACCGTGGCGGACCTTACCGCTCAGGCCACGGCAGCCCTCGATGAGAAGAAGGATGAGGTGGAAATCCGGGTGGAAGAGGTCGGCGACCATCCACTGACACCGGGGCAGAGTGCGCTCTGGTTCCTCGACCGCTTGGAGCCGGGCAACGCGGCCTACAACATCGCGAGTGCCGCAGAGGTCGTGGGCCCAGTGGACGCCCCGGCCCTTCGCGCCGCGTTCCAG
>DATLNC010000152.1:0-5630 GCA_035536935.1 Thermoanaerobaculia bacterium | reverse complement strand
GCGCCCGTTCCCGGAATGAGATAGAAATCCCGCACCCCTTGCACCGCCCGGGTCTTCAGGCCCGGGGGATTTGCGCCTGCGCGCCACCTCCGCTCCCTTTCGATAAGGAGCGGAGATGATCCCTGAAGTCCAAGAAGAGAGTGGCTGGGAGACGGTCGTGGGGACCCACGACCTCTGGCTGCGCCGGCGCGTGCGCGACGGGATGCGTCGCCTGGGGCTGCGGCCCCGCCCGGATGAGGTCGTCGAGAGCGTCCAGGAGGTCTACTGCCGGCTGCTGCAAGGGGGACCCCGCCGCCTGCGGCGGCTCCGCGCGATCCAGCGCAACGGCATCCTGACCTACCTGGGCCGGGTCGCCGACAGCGTCCTGCTCGACGAGATGCGGGCGGCCAAGGCCGCCAAGCGCGGCGGCGGGCCGATCGCTCGCCTCCAGCGGTTCGATCCCCCGGACGCGGACCCCGAGGGAGCCTTGCTGAAGTCCGAGGGCGAGCGGATTCTGATGCGGCACCTCCTGGACCTGGCCGACCGGGAGGGGCTCACGCGCCGCGACGTCCGCATCCTGTGGCTGGCGGTGGTGGAGGAGTGGCGGAGCCGCGATCTCGCCCGCGCCTTCGAGCTCACGCCGCGGTACGTGGACACGCTGCTGCACCGGGTGAGGCGGCAGCTCCGCAGGCGGCTCCGGACGTGGTCTATCATCCCTCCATGCGCGTCTTCACCGACCCCCGATGCCTCCAGCATCGCTCGCCCCGCGGCTATCCCGAGCGGCCCGAGCGGCTCTCGGGGATCGTGAACCATCTTCGCGCCCAGGGCTGGGACGTCATGGAGGAAAAGTGGGAGGGGGACGCGAGGCAAGCGGTTCTCGCTCTTCACGAGGAGCGCTACGTCGAGCGCTTCGAGCGCGCCGTTCAGCGCGGCGACTCGCTGCTCGACTCGGCGGACAACCCGCTGTCGTCCGGCACCTGGGAGGCCGCCTGGGCCGCGGTGGAGACGACGCTGGCCGCTGCGGACTGGGCTTTTGCGTCCGGTGGAGGAGACCACCGGGCCTTTGCCGCGGTGCGCCCGCCGGGGCACCACGCCGAGCGGGCGGTCGCGATGGGCTTCTGCTTCTTCAACAACGTGGCCGTGGCCGCCGAGCACCTGCGGCGCAAGGGGGCGGAGAGGGTCGCGATCTTCGACTTCGACGTGCATCACGGCAACGGCACGCAGCACCTGTTCGAGCGCCGGGCCGACGTCTTCTACGCCAGCACCCACCAGTACCCTTTCTATCCCGGGACCGGCGCCGCGTCGGAGACCGGCATCGGCGACGGGGAGGGCGCGACCCTCAACGTGCCGCTGCCGGCCGGCACGGACGACGCGGGCTACGCCGAGGCGATCCAGGGCCGGGTGATCCCGGCCCTGCGCGCCTTTGCCCCGGACATCCTCCTCGTCTCCGCCGGCTTCGACGCCTGGCAGAACGATCCCCTCGGGGGCATGCGCGTCACCGAGGAAGGCTTCCGGAGCTGGGGGGAGTGGCTGCGCGCCCTCGCCGACGAGATCTGCGGCGGCCGTCTGCTCGCCGTCCTCGAAGGCGGCTACGACCTGGCCAGCCTGCCCAGGCTGGTGGAAGCCAATCTCGCAGGACTTGCCGGCTCACGTCCTTGAGCTCCCTCTCCCCCGGCATGGGGGAGAGGGGGAATGGGAACAGCTATTGACTTTCGTCTATAGGCCGCTTTACAATCGGCGAAAGTTCACGTAATACTTTAGACATCACCAGCTTTCGTTGGATTCCGGCGTGGTTGTCGCCGCCGGTCGCGAGGAGAAGACCGATGAAGCGCAACGTCATCCTGGGTATCTGTGTGTTGGCGATGGCGGCGGTGACCACCCCCGTGTGGGCAGCGCAGCCAGCGCAGCCGTTCGGACATCTGGACGGCAAGGTGGACCGCGGCAACGCCGGAGCCGGCCTGCTGGGCGTCGTGGGCTGGGCGCTGGACGACAGCGGCATCGCGGCGGTCGACATCTACGTCGACGGCGAGCCCGCGGGCCGCGCCCACTATGGCCAGGGCCGCCCGAGCGTGAAGAAGAAGTACCCGGGCTACCCCAATTCAAAGGCGCCCGGCTTCGGCTACTTCATCGACACGTCCAGGTACCTCAACGGCATGCACAAGGTCGAGGCGCAGGTGCTGACCAAGGCGGGCGAGACCCGCTTCCTCAATGCCGTGGTCATCGAGTTCCTCAACAACCCGCACAACCTGAAGCCCTTCGGCAAGATCGAGTTCCCCGCGCACCAGGCCGAGTTCCGGGGCAACTGCGACGTCGCCGACCCGGATCGCCGGTACAGCGTCATCACCGGCTATGCCATGGACGTCGGGCTGAGCGAGGAGGATGAGGGCGTCGGCTACGTGGAGCTGCTGATCGACCGCGCGCTCATGGCCAGCTCGGAGACGAGCTGCCGCTTCTCGGCGGTCGAGGGCGGCCTGTCCGATTGCTACGGCCTGCCCCGGCTCGACCTCGAGCCCGTCTTCCCGCACGTCAAGGACGCTCCGCACAGCGGCTTCCGCTTCGTGCTCGACGTGGGCGCGCTCATGACCTTCCTCGGCTACAGCCCCGGCTCGCACGTGATCACCATCCGCGCCGGCGACCACGCCGACCAGGTGACCAACATCGGCGAGCTCAACGTCACCTTCCTCTGCGACGAGGATCTCGGCAACGAGCTGTCCTTCGGCGACGTCCACACGCCGGTGCCGGGCGGGGTCTACAGCGACACGATGCAGGTCCTGGGCTGGGCGCTCGACATCGAAGGGGTCCATCAGGTCTTCGTGTACATCGACGGCCAGTACGCGGCCGAGGCCGCGATCGGCCTGCCGCGCCCGGATGTCAATTCCTTTTACCCGGGTTATCCGGACAGCGCCATCTCCGGCTGGATCGCCAACGTCGACACCACCCAACTGGCCGACGGCAACCACGATCTGGAGGTCCTGGTGCGCGATGACACGGGCATCGATACCTACATCGGCAAGCGCGTGATCGTGGTCCATAACCCGTAGGCACCGTAGGCCGCACCCGGTCTCCTGCTCCCGATGCCCCGCCTTCCCGGCGGGGCGTTTCCATTTCCAGGGGTGCTATCCTCGCGGGCCATGCCGGCCTTCGAGCGGATCCTCTTCTTCGGCACGCCGGAGCTCGCGGTCCCGACACTGGCGGCGCTCGTCGAGGCCGGGCGGTCTCCGATGGCGGTGGTGACGCAGCCCTCCCGGCCCGTGGGCCGCGGCCTCAAGCTCGCGGACCCGCCCGTGGCGGCATGGGCGCGCGAGCGCGGTCTCGAAGTGATCCAGCCGGCCAGGGTCCGCGATCCCGCGTTCCTGGCCCGGGCCGCGGAGCTCAACCCGGGCGTGGCCGTGGTCGTGGCCTTCGGACAGATCTTCCCGACCGCTCTTCTGCGCCTCCCGAAGCATGGCTGCGTCAACCTCCATGCCTCGCTGCTCCCCAGGTGGCGCGGCGCCGCGCCCATCCAGGCGGCCATCGCCGCCGGCGATCCCCGCACGGGCGTGACCACCATGCTCATGGAGGAGGGCCTCGACACCGGGCCCATGCTGCTGCGCGAGGAGACGGAGATCGGCCCCGATGAGACTGCGGGTGAGCTGTCGCGGCGCCTGGCGGACATGGGCGGGCGCCTGATGGTCAGGACCCTCGAAGCGATGGCGCGGGGCGAGGTCGTGCCGCAGCCGCAGGACGATCCCCACGCCACCTACGCGCCGCGGCTCACCCGCGAGAGCGGAAGGGTGGATTGGACCCGCCCCGCCCGCGAGATCGCCGACCGGCTGCGCGCCTTCACCCCCTGGCCCGGACTCTCCGCGGAGCTGCGGGGCGAGCCGGTCAAGCTGGTGCGGGTTGACGTTTTGCATGAAACATCGCATGAGGCAACGGAAGTCGCGCCCGGGACCTTTCTGGGTCTCCGTGACGGCCGGCTGGCCGTGGTCTGCGGCCCGAGCAAGGGCGCCACGGTGCTCGGCATCTCAGAGCTCCAGCGGCCCGGCCGCAAACCGCTGCGCGCCTCGGACTTCGCCAACGGCGAGCGCCTGCGCGCCGGCGAAACCTTCTCCTGATCCTATGACCCGACGTAGAGAGCACAGCTCCACCGCGAAGTCCCAACTGGGCAACACCCGCAGCCGCAAGCTCACGCCGCGGCGGACGCCGCAGGACAACGTGCGCTCCGCCGCCGGCTGGGTGCTGGATCGGACGCTGCAGTCGCTGTCGCCCGTGGAGTCGTTCCTCGACACGGCCCTCGCCCGCTTCGACGAGCGCGACCAGGGCCTGCTGCGCGAGCTCGTCATGGGGACTCTGCGCTGGCTCCGGCGGCTCGACCACATCATTTCCCAGGCGAGCAGCCGGAGCTTCGACCAGATCGAGCCCGCGCTGCAAGCGCCGCTGCGCATCTCTGCCTACCAGCTCTTCTTCCTGGACCGGGTGCCCGCGCACGCCGCGGTCCATGAGGCCGTGGAGCAGGCGCACCAGCTCACCCACCGCGGCGGCGCGAGCTTCGTCAACGGCGTGCTGCGCCGCATCGCCCGCGCGCCGCGCCTGGAAGACTGGCCGGTCGACGAGGCCGATCCGGTGCGGCGGCTGGCGGTCCTCCACAGCCATCCCGACTTCCTCGTGGCGCGCTGGCTCGAGCGCTTCGGCCGCGAGCGGACGCTGGAGCTGCTGGAGGCGAACAACCAGCCCAAGCCGATGCAGCTCCTCGCCTTCCGCGACCGCGGCGGGCGCGAGCTGCTCGCCGAGGCGCTGATCGACGACGGGCTGGAAGTGGAGCCCGCGACGCTCCCGCCGCTCGGCCTCACCGTGCGCCGCGGCAGCCCCCTGGGCACCGCCGCCTTCCGCAACGGGGACTTCTACATCCAGGACGAGGCGAGCCAGGCCGCGGCCCTGATACCGCCGCCGCGCCCCGGCGAGCGGGTGTTCGACGCGGCCGCGGCGCCGGGAGGCAAAAGCTTTTCGCTGATCGCCAGCGAGCCCGGAGTGCGCGTCACGGCCGCGGACGTTTCGCTGCCGCGGGCTCTGGTGCTGCGCTCCAATCTGCGCCGGCTGCGCCGCCCTCTGCCGCTGCTCGTGGCGGACGCGGGCGCTCCGGCCGTGCGCGGTCCGTTCGACCGCGTGATCCTCGACCTGCCCTGCACCGGCACGGGGACGCTGCGCCGCCATCCGGAGCTCAAGTGGCGGATCAGCGAGGGGGAGATCGGGCGCTTGACGCGGCTGGCGCTGCGATTGCTCGAAGGGGGCGCGCCGCTGGTGGCGCCCGGAGGCGTGCTCGTGGCCATCACCTGTTCGCTGGAGCGCGAGGAGAACGAGGACGTCGTCGCCCGTTTCCTTTCCGCGCACTCCGACTTCGCGCCGGTGCCGCTCGAAGGCGTGCTGGACGGGCCGCTCGCCGGCGGGCTCCTCGACTCCGGCGGCTGGCGCGTGCTCAGCGGCGGAGACCACGACGGTTTCACCGTCCACGTGCTCAGGAAAGCCCGTATTTAAACGGTTCCTCTGCGTTTTCTCGTATTGACAGTCCCCTCTGCTTGCCATATCGTTTCGGCCGGTCACTTTCGCCCAAAAGACACGTATCAAGGAGGAGAGGAGATGGCTGGCAAGGCTGACATCGTCAATGGAATTGT
>DATLNC010000151.1:0-16683 GCA_035536935.1 Thermoanaerobaculia bacterium | reverse complement strand
GGATCTGTGGCGGCTTGAGCTGGTCGAGCAGAGCCAAGTAGAGGCTGAAGGCAGCGATCCGGCAGGCGGTCGGACTTACGTCGGCGCCCACGAGATTCTTCTTGAGGATGCCAATGAGACCGTCGGCGCGGTGGGTGTAGTCTGCTTCCGGGTTCCGTAGCGACCACTCGCGCGCCAGCCGGTTGAAGAGTCCGACGAGGAACACACCGGAGCCACAGGCCGGGTCCAGGAATCGTTTGCCGAGAAGGTCTTTCACGCCATCGAGCGCCATGTCGAGCGTGATCTCGGCCAGGAAGCGCGGCGTGTAGAAGGCGCCCTTCTCTTTCTTGGCGTCGGGATCTGCGGCTTTCAGGAAGTGCTCGTAAATCGCACTGATCGTCTCGATGGGGATCACCGAGAAGTCGTAAGGCCAGAACGAACCCTGGCCAGTGACGATGTTGGTGCCGGAGAGAAAGCTCTCCAGGATGCGCCAGTGTGCCTCACGGATCCCGCTCGCCTCGGCCGCCAGGTCGTCGCTGAAGAGGTCTCCGTTGAAGTCGTCGCTCAGCCGTTCGAAGAGCCGATAAAGCTGCTTCTGCTTTGCAAGGTCGCACAGCGTCACGGCACCGGCGAGACCAGCGTCGCGTAGGTATCGCTGGTCGATAACCCCGCGGTCGAATAAGTAGGACGTGAACACGACCCGGCACAAGAAGTTGTCCAGGCTCCTGGGATCCATCCGAGCGGGGCCGATAGCCGCCATGGCGTCGCGCGTCGCTTTCAGGTTCTGGAGGAGCTGCCGGTCCACCCTGCGGTTCCGGTCGAACGCCCGTTGCTCCCTGTGGAAGATCTCGCCCGACTCAATGGCGAGCGTCAATTGGTTTACCTCGAGCGCCTGAGCCACCCGATCGAGTCGGGCCACCAGGCGTTCATCCGCAGCAGCGGTCGCCCCGTCCGGCCGGGGAGTGGCGAGGCCCGAGTAGACGTGTACCTCTGTGGCGTCGATGAGAACGAGGAGCGGCGAGACGCCAAGGTTCCAGAAACGGCGATGGAGCTCGGAAACGAGCTCAGACGTGAGCTGCGGCACCTCGCGGAAGTAGGCGATCGGTGCATTGCCCTGGCAGAGGATCCCGTCGAGCTCGAGAGCTTCGAACGCCCTGCGAAGGTAGTGGGCCTGGGCTGCCGCCGTCCCGGCCGCCTCGACGGACGCAAGATCAGGAAAGAAAAGAGGAGGCGTCCGCCCCGTGAGCGCGAGCTCGTCTTGCCAGGTAATGGCGGGCGCCGGCGTCGTCATGTTGGAACTCGTCTCCCGAAGTCAAGGCCCCGCCGGCGATCTGGGCCTCCAGAGCGCCCGGCGAGCGTCGCCATTGTAATGGCTTACGCCCTGCCATGGGAGGCTCGGAACGCGCCGCCCTATACGATGCGACGACGTCATGAGCGTCTTCACCCGGCGGCTCCCGCTCAGCCCGCTCCGAGCCGGGCGAGATCGGACTGCCAGGACCGGCGCTCGCGGGCCTCCCGCTCGAACAACTCTCCCGTCTTGCTCAGGATCAGGGTGTACGGCCGCCCCGAGCGCCTTGTTTCGTGGCGCACGGGGAGCTCGGAGGCATCGATCCGTTGATGAATGTGTCCCCGGCTCTGTTGGGCGAGCGGCCATTCGAGCCGCTGGCGGACAGGGTCGGCGAGGAAGGCGCCCAGCCTGCTGCAGAGCTCGCAACGGCAGCCGTCCGGAAGGGCGATCGACCAGTCGCCCGCGCTCCGCGCCGGCCGGGCCAGCCGGGCCTCCAGCCGCCCGATGCAATGTCGCGCCAGGGCAGCAAGCGCAGGCGCGACCGATCTCCCGGGCTGCGCTTTCTCCTTCGCGGCCGCCTGCACCACCTGCACGAGGCAGGGGAGCAGCGGCTCGTTCTCGGCGGTGCGCAGCGCTGCGACGACCTCGTCCCGGAAGTCGTCCGCCGCCACCACTCCGGCGCTCCCGAGAAGGCCGTGGAGCGGCGCGGAGAGCGCCGCCACCGCCTTGTCCCGCAGGCTCGGCTGCGCATGGCGCCGCGCCGCGCCGATCACCACCTGCAGCTCTTCCCACCGGTCTCGCAGCAGCAGGAGCGCGATGGCCGATCCCACGGCTTCGTCGGCGGTGCGCAGGGCTTTGCAGAGGCGCGGCAGCGCGGCGAGCCAGGAGAGCCGCTCCCGTTCGTCGAGCCACGGGCCGCGATGGCGGTCGCCCGACCAGGCGGAGAGCAGCTGCCCCCACCAGCTCTCGCCGTAGCGCCTGGTCAGGGCGACCAGCGGCGGCGCCTCCTCAGGGGTGAGCGCCTCGACCCGGAAGGGCTGGAGCATTGACGCCGCCAGCTCCGGCGTAGCGAGGCCGTCCGCCACCCGGAGGGCGCTGCCGAGGAGACCGCGACCGTCCTCGCGGTATGCGAGGCCCTCCCAGAACGGCAGCAGCGACGCCGCGAGCTCTCTGGCCTCGGGCGTCCCACCGGCCAGGATCCGCTGCTCGAGCGCCCGTAGCGCCCAGGCGGGCGAGGCTTCGGCCCGCACGGCGAACGCGCGCTCGCGCGGCCACAGCACAAGGGCCGCCCGCCGGTACCAGCGGTCCATGGTGTTGCCGTAGTTGCCCATGTACCCCTCGTACTCGGAGGCATAGGGCGCGAGGTCCGACGACGGGGTCGAGCAGCACACCTCGTCGCCGGACACCTGCGAGACGATCGGCAGGGCCTCCTCCCCTGCCGGGTCGACCCAGCGGGCCAGCGTGATCTCGCCGCCGATGAAGTCGCCGAGCTCGTAAGCGTCTGGATCGTCCGTCGCGGCGTCGTTCTCCGACCACTCATCGTCCTCGTCGCGCTCCCAGTGGCGGTTCCGGCCGCGCCAGGGCTCGTCCCAGCCCGGCTCCATGCAGTCCCATGTCTCATGGATCTCGGCGAGCGCGAGCACCAGCTCGCAGCCGCAGCGCTCCGCCGCCGCCCGGAGCGCCGCCGCCCGGGCGCCGTCGTTCCCCTTGAGGCGCTGCCAGGCGAGGCCGTGCGCGGTGTACTCGTGATCGAGGAGGTAGACCAGGCGGTTCGGCGGCTGCGCCGGCTGGCCCTCGTCCCGATACCTCCGAGAGGGGCGTGGTGTCGCGAAATGATCGCGCAGGCACCGGACGAGGGCGTCGACCGCCGCGGGCTCGGCGGCAGCTGTTGCGACCGCGGTCGTGCCCCCCTCGAGGATCAGGTTGTAGGTCAAGGCGAGCCGGTAGCCCTCCTTGACCGGCCGGACCTCGTGCCGGCAGTCGGCATAGAAGGCGACCAAGGAGAGCTGCCGGCGGGAGCCACGGTCGACGACCTTCTCGCCCTGGTGCTCGACGACCAGGGCGCCGCCCTTGAACGAGGCCGGCAACGTCACGACCAGGGTGCCGACCATGGCGTCGGCCTTCTCCGAATCCTTGTGCGGCAGGAAGAACTGGCCCGGGCCATAGACCAGGAAGGAGTGGAGCTCGGCCTTGAGCCGGCAACCGTCGGCCAGCCCAAGATCGGCGCGCAACTCTTCGAGCACCGGCAGGAGCGTCCGGTTCCACCGCCGGCGGTCGATCTTCACGCGGCTCCTGGGAATCTCCCAGGTGTCCCGGACTCGCCGGTCGAGAAGCGTCTTCTCCCCCCGTCCATAGCGAGCGGGCCGGGCGAGCCGGCAGAGCCTCTCCGCCTGAGCCCGCGAGACGGGAAGGCGGAGCCTTCCGAGCCCCTGCACCTCCAGCTGCAAGTCATCGGCCGTCGCCGTCCGCCGGGCGGTGAAGCACCCGGGCGAGCCGACCGCGCCGAGGATCTCGCCGATCCGCTCGAGGTTGTCGACCATCACAGCACCTCTTCAGGGAACTCGCCGCCCATTGTCGACTCCATGTAGATGTCCTGGGCTCGTTGGAAACGTCTCTCGGTCTTCCCAATAGGAGAAAAATGCCCGGCATCCGAATTATACGCCAACCGCCGAGATCGAGGAGAGGAAGTTTGCCCGCTGACGCCCGTTGTCAGCAAGGCTTCATCGGCCCGTGCCGGCGAGATTTGGAAAGCTCATCAGGTCATCGCATCCCTCCCTTCAAGACTATCTATCTCCCGTAGATTGTGTGACTTATGGTCATCTCGGCGCGATTGGCCATTTTGGGGGCTTGCGCTCGTCGGGGCATGCTGCTCTCCGCAAACGCCGGGGTCATGACGACGCCGGCGAACACCCGACCGGGCTCAACGAAAAGGAGAACGACATGCCTGGCAAAACGTATCCGGTGATTCAGAAGAAGCTGGAGCTGAAGAGCAAGGCGCTGGAGGCGAACCGTGAGGAGCTGTCCCACCTGAGACGCACCGGGGCAAGATCGACGGGGTGCTGGACAACGTGAAGGACCTCACGGTGCAGCAGGCGAGCCTCACCGCGGCCAAGCAGGAAGTCTCGAAGCGTCTTGCAGAGCGCATGCGCGCGGGTAAGGCCTTGATGGCCTTCGTAGATGCCGGCGTCAGAGAACACTACGGCAACCGATCGGAGAAGCTGGCGGAGTTCGATCTGCAGCCCTTCCGCCCTCAGCCGCGGATCCGCCTGGTCGGGCCGGATGGCAAGACGGTGACGCGGAGCTCCGTGAAGGCGGAGCCGGCGGCGCCTCTGGAGAGCCAGTAGTCCTTGCAACTGCCGAAGTCCCCAGGGGCGCGGCCACAAGCCGCGCCCCTTTTTCTTGTCTCCTCGCCTTCCCGACCGGAGTCAGGTTCTATTCGACCAGCATCAGGTTGAACCTGACCGCGGAAAGGTTGAGCCTGACCGCGGTCAACCTCGGCCTGACCAGAGTCAGGTTCCACTCGACCGGAGTCAGATTGAACCTGACGGCGGAAAGGTTGCGCCTGACCGTGGTCAACCTCGATCTGACCAGAGTCAGGTTCTACTCGACCGGCGTCAGGTTGAACCTGACCGGAGCCAATCTCGACCGCGGCCATCCTGCGCCAGCAGGAGATCGAGGCGGAAGCCCGGTCCGATCGGGAGGCGAGAGGAGTCGAGCCGCTGGGCGTCGAGGCGATCCTGCGGCAGGATCCCCACACCCGTCCGAACCAGACCAGGAAGTCGCCGGCGCCCGCCTACCACGCGGCGACGAAAGCCGCGAGAAAGAGATTCTGGAAGCGTACTCCGCCTTCGTGGCCGCGTTCCGGGAGGCCGCGGAGAAGCTCAAAGCCGGAGATCGGATGGCCAGATTCCCTCTGGGGTCGTTCCCGCCCGGATTGCCGTTCGTAGGCGCCTACACCGCCCAGCCGCCGTAGGCCGGACTGCGGGTCCTCACTTCAGCTCTGGCGGTCCATCGCCTGTTTCGAGCTCGCGAGCGGGACGGGACGGGGGAGGTGTGCCGCTCCCGGAACCAAAACGAGCGCCGCAGCCGCCTCGGTAGCCTTCCCGCAAGGCCCTGTCCGACCGGAAAACGTCCTGCGGCCCGCTGAAACCCGTCAAGAAGGGCTCGGCCGCAGAAATACCGCCGAGGTTACGCCTCCGGTAGCGTCCCCTTCTCCTGAACGTCTGGCACTTTCTCTGTACCCCCTGGGTGGCGTGCACCCCGCTCCACACCTCCGCCATGCCGCCGCGGCCGATGCGCCGCGCCAGCCGGAAGGGGCCCAGGGGGATGGAGGGCTCGCTCATGGCTCGAAGGGAGATTGTAGCCGGGTGGGGGAGGGGGTTGTCCGGAGAGTGACCCCTTTCAGCCTTCTTTGTCGCGTCTCTTGGGCGAACAGGGCCAGTCGACGAGGGGCCGCCGATATGCTACAGTCTTCTCAATATTACGACTGAACCCTGAATGAGAGCCACCCTTTATGGCTGAGGAGGGGCGATGAGTACCCTGTGCTTCAGGTGTATGAATCTTCTGGTGCTGATCTGTTTTCTCTCTGGCGCTCCAGGATGGACGCAGGTTACTACGGAAGATCTTTCGTTTTTCTTGTTTCAGGATCAATATGGGCAGCCTTACCCACCGCAGCTGCCCAGAGAAGGAACAGCTTGTGATCCGCCGGTATCCGGGCAACCTCGAATCGGAGATATGACTGCCGATTACCTCGAAGAGTATTGCGATCGCTATAAAATCACGACAGGTCTCCATTCTCACGCGGGAATTGACTACAGGGCGAGGTCGCCAGAGCCTGTCTACTCTCCTGTGTCGGGATACGTGACTTCTTCTTGCGACTATAATTTGGGGCCTGTTGCCATTCGCGTCGACGATCCGAGCGTTTCTCATACCGGGCCGGACGGTCAGACGATCCTAGGTTATACGTTCATCTCTCTTCATCTCTCTGAATGCGAGGTGGCTGTGGGTGGGCAGGTTCACGCCGGCCAGAGAATCGGGTTGTCGGGAAACGCGGGGAACTCCCCTCCTGAGGTAGTTATTCCGTTTCATCTTCACGTTGAGGTGCAGCGCGGCGACGATGCCCTTCCCTGCGGTAGGGGAGGGCCAAATGGTGGCTGCCCCTATAATCCGGATCACCCGACGAGCCGTGAAACGATCGCTGCCGCTACCTATAATCCTCGATCTGTTGTCAAGAGTATTGTCTTTATCAGGGATTCACTAGATGGGCTGAGTGCCGACAGAATTTTGGACGACGGAATTCTCAAGTTCAACGGGCTCGGTTTTGGCGCAAATAGAGGGCGCATCTCGGTAGCGGCAGACATGGAGCATGATCAGGAATTCTTTAGATGTACGGGACTTCGCTTTCTGGAGTGGGAGGTCCCCAGCGCCAACATCCGAAGTTGGAGCGACACAGATATCACTGCTCAGGTGTTTCCTTACTTGAGTCAATTGTGTGGCGGAAGGAGAATCAGCCCGAACAACTTGAGAATGCCTCTGCTATTCAGGGTCGAGCGTTCCGATGGAGCGAAAACCAATGAGTTGCCGTTTCCCTTCAAGGATATTTACGGTCTACAGCGCGAAGAGACCTATTGGTATACTGAGCCAGTCGTTAGGGTTTGGGCTGGCGGCATCGTGGAGGGATACAAGAAGAGCATGGGTGTTGATGGTGCGCGGACCTTGAAGGCGGAGAATCGATATGCGCCGACGTCTCCTGTCAAAAATGGTGAGGCCCTCAAATCTGTTATTGTTGCCGCCGGAGAGGAAGTCGATGCAAATGCAGCCTGCGCATGTGGTGATCCTGCTCACTGGTCTCACGCGTACATCTGCTCCGCAATAGACCTCGGCTGGATCGAGTGTCCCTTCGATCCCGAGAGGAACGCGACGCGCGGATTTGTTGCGGCCCTGCTGGCTGTGGCCAGGCATATGCCAGTCGATCAGATTGCTGATGGGAATATCTTTGGTGATGTAGCAGTCACCCATACCTACGCGCGGCAGATTACCTTCTGTTTCGAGCAGGGGATCATCCAGGGTTATGGCGATGGACGCTTCGGACCTGACGAGGTCATCGATCGGGCGCAGATGGCGAAGGCCCTGGTGAATGCGTTTTTTCCCGAGTAGAAAATATGCGAACACTGACTTGGCGGTCTCGCATCCTCCTTCTCGCGGGCTGCGTTGTCTTTGGAGCCGTACCCCTCCACGCCGGCTACTCCACCTCGCCCACCACCACCACCACCGGCGGTGGCACCTGGGGCTCGATCCTCCAGATGTCGGTCAGCATCAGCGTGACCCAGGCGACGTTCACGATCAGCAAACAGTCCGGTACATTCACCTCTTCCGGTACGATGTACCTGAAAGAAGGCTCACCGACTGGCACGACGCGAGCTTCGAAGACGGTCTCCGCCGGAGACTCCTCGGTGCCGGTTCCGTTGAATCTTTCCGGTCTGACCGGGTATCCGAAATCGTTCTATGCACGTTATGAGAGCTCGGCCGGCGGTTATGCGTATGTCGGGCCAATCACGATCTCGTTTACCAACAGCGCTCCGAGCGTGCCGTCGATCAGCAACTCGCCGTCCAGCGTCCTGAAGGGGAATACGGTCAGCATTTCCGTGACTCGAGGGACCGATCCAAATGGCGACCGGGTCAAGGTCCGCTGCACCGCCCAGGACTCCAACCGCACCGATGCGAGCCCGTATGACTCGGGCTTCGGCACGGGGGGCACGAGCGCGACGGCTACTTTCACCTTCTCGGCGGCGGGAACCAAGACGATCTGGTGCGCGAGCTTCGATGAGTATGGAGCCGGCGGACAGACGACGGCCCAACGGACGATCAGCGTCACGGCGAACCGGCCTCCCTCCACGCCGACGATCAGCAGCTCGCCGGGTTCCGCCATCAAGGGAGTGACCGTGAGCGTCACCGTAACGCGAGGGACGGACCCGGACGGCGACCGCGTGAAGGTGGAGTGCACGGCGCAGGATTCCGACCGCTTCACGACGCCCTGGGATTCGGGCTTCGGCACAGGCGGCACGAGCGCCACGGCCACGTTCACGTTCACCGCCGCGGGCACCAAGACAATCTGGTGCGCCAGCTTCGACGAGCTCGGAGCCGGAGGCCAGGACGTCAACCGAACCATCAGCGTCCAGAATCCCAGCGCGTCCGGCTCTTTCACTTCGCCATCCGGCACCATCGTAGGGCCGGTCACGATTACGGCCTCGGCCTCCGCCACCGCGGGTCTGAAGAAGGTCAGCATGGTGTTCGTGCCCTTCGGAGATCCCTACGCATTGTGCGAGGACAACACTCCCAATCCTTGCCAGGGGACGAGCGGGAGCTGGAACGAGCCGGGCATCGATCCCCGGTGGTACTCGGCCATGCCGGGCTCGCTGCCGGTAGGCCTCTGGGTGCGGGACGATCTCGGGAACGAGTTCAAGGTGAGTGAGCGCACGGTCAACTGGCAGCCTGCTTCGACGGGCTCCCTGACGTCGCCATCGGGCTCGGGAGCGGGCATCGTGACCGTCACGGCCAATGCCACGGCGCAGGCCGGCCTTCAGAAGGTCAGCGTGGTATTCGTCCCGCACGGCACCCCCCTGGTGCTCTGCGATGACAGCACCTCGACCCGCTGCCTCACCGGCTCCTGGAGCAAGGCGGATGTCAATCCGCGCGACTACTCCGTTCCGGCGTCGGGCACCTCCTCTCTGACCGTCGGGCTCTGGGTGCTCGACGATCTCGGCCGGGTGGAGAACGTGGACAGGCAAGGCTTCACATGGCAGCCAGTGGGCAGCGGCTCGTTCTCATCGCCGGGCAGCGGCACGGTGACAGGTCCGGTGGACGTCGCGGTCAGCGCTTCCGCCACCCAGGGAATGCGGAAGGTGAGCGTTGTCTTCACCAACGGCGGACCCAATCTCGTACTTTGCGATGACGCGACCTCGACCTCTTGCACCGGCAACACGTGGCAGCGGACCGGCGTCGACCCGCGGGACTACGGCGTCCAGGGCTCCGGGCCTGTGACCCTCGGGCTGTGGATTCGGGACGACCAGGGGCGCACGGACCTGGTGGCGACCCGGTCGTTCACCTGGCAGGAGCCCTCCGGGGCCAGCACCGGGACGATCACCAGTCCCATCGGCTCGCTCCAAGGGAACGTGACGGTCGCCGCGAATGCCGTGGATGTGGACGGCTTGCGCAAGGTGAGCGTGGTCTTCGTGCCGGGCGGCCCTTCGCTCGTGCTCTGCGATGACTCGACATCGAGCGCATGTCTCGGGACCAGCGGGAGCTGGAATCGAAGCGAAATCGATCCCCGCATCTACGGAGTGACCCAATCCGGCACGGTGACTCTCGGCTTGTGGGTGGAAGACGAGCGAGGAAACACCTTGCTCGTCCACCAGCGGTCCTTCACCTGGACTCTTCCCGCGCCCATTTATCTCAACGTGAGCGACTGGGCGCAGTCGGCGGCTCACTATCTGGTCACGAACGGGATCGTGACGGATCCCGCGAATCACGATCTGCGGGGCACATCCGATGCACCCAGGGTCGACCTCGCCACCATGATCTATCGCTCCCTGGGTGGCGGACAGACCAACGCCGACGCCAGGTTCTCGAGCTGGTATGGCGGTTCCCCGACGCCCGGGTTCATCGATGTGGTGGATCCCACGGTCTGGTATTACAAACCGGTCAGCTATCTGGGCGGCCTCGAGCTGGGGGACGGGATCACCGTATTCGATCAGGGCCTCGGGATCTTCCGCCCGGCCAACACGATCAGCAGGGCGTGGACGGTCAAGGCTCTTCTCGAAGCTTGGGGTCTTCGGCCGCTGACGAGCTTCTCGGGCATTACTCTGTTCAACGACGTTCCCACCACACATCCCGCGGCGGGCTACATCTATCGAGCCTGGCAGGAGGGCATCGTCACCGGAACGAACAATCTGTTTCACCCCGATGCGGCGGCGGACCGGCAGGATATCTTTGTGCTGCTGCACCGGCTCCTCGATGCGCAGGCGAACGTCTATGGACGGACGATCGCGCCACCCACGCCGCTGAGCCGGGAAGATTTCGCCCAGGCGCGGCCGTTGCGGCGCATCGGCGTCCGCTACGAGCAGCCGATCGTGGCAGGGGCCCGGGTGCCCACTGTCACCCTGACCGCCACCGCGCTCGCTCGCGAGACGATCGGCGCGCTCGCCGGAATCTATACGTCGACTTTGCAAGCCACGCTCGCAAGCGTCGATGACCGAACTTTTGTGGACAGCCGGGGGATCACACGGCAGGCACATCCCTTCTGTGCCTGGTCAGCCACGTCCGGAAGCTTTGTCGACCTGACGCCTTCGGGAGCCGTTCCGTTCAGCCGCGTCGGCTGGCTTGTCCCGGCGGACGTCTCGGCGGCTTCGGGCAGCTCGGCCGACTTCGAGATCACGGTCTACTGCGGCGACAACCTGGGGCATGAGGTCCGGGCGAGCCGCCTGCTCAGCCTCTCCTCTCTCAGTGACGATTCCACGCTGCCTGTGGTTTCTTTGTCGGCCTTGCCCACGGGCAAGATCGGCGGACAATTTGTCGAGATCCGCGGAACGGCCCAGGATGGAGGGAACAGCAGCGACGCCGATTATGGCATTCTCCGCGTCGAGATCTTCTACTCCCTCGACAACGGTTCCACGTGGGCTCGTCTCGGCGAGGCGCCGCTCGACGCACAGGGGGGCTGGCAGTTCCGTTGGGTTCTGCCGTCCGTCGCAGGCAACATCCTGGTCCGGGCGCGCGCGACGAACCTGCGGGGCAACAGCGCGCAGGCTCAGCGGAGCCTGACGGTGGCGGCAGCCCTTGCCATCGAAGGAGCCGTGGTCGACGGTCGGGGCGAGCCCCTGGAAAACGCGCTGGTGACGCTCACCGGCGGAGGGCTGAACGACTCCCAGGGAGCCGACAACCAGGGCTCCTTCCGGTTCAGCAATGCGGCAGGGACGGCGCTGAGCACGGGCGTTTCCTACACGCTCACCGCAAGCTTCGGTGGACAGAGCGCGTCCGCGGGATCTCTCGTCCTGACGAGCCACGCACCCAGGCTCTACCGCGTCCTCGTTCTCGACACGACGCCTCCGATCACCGCGGCCTCGGTGCCGGGCGGGATCTACGGCGCGCCACAGAGTGTCGAGCTCTTCTGCGTCGATGACAGCTCCGGCTGCAACTCCACCTATTACACCACCAACGGCTCGACTCCTGATACGTCCTCGCCACGCTACAGCGGGCCGATCCCGGTTGCGCAGAGCATGACGCTGAAGTTCTTCTCGATCGACGCGGCAAGCAACCGTGAAGCGGTGGTGAGCGAAACCTATGCGATTTCGACGTGCACCTTCGCCCTCGGCTCCACCGGTCAGTTCTTCGGCTCCGCTGGTGGAGCCGGCTCGGTCACGGTGACTTCTCCGGGCGGATGCGCCTGGACGGCTTCGTCGACGGCTGGGTGGCTCACAATCACGGCCGGCGCGAGCGGTCTGGGGAACGGGACGCTGTCTTTTTCCGTGGCACCGAATCCTGGAGTGAGCTCACGGATGGGAGACCTGAGCATTGCCGGCCAGACGTTTACCGTGGTCCAGGACGGAACTGGAACGGTGACCTTCTCTCTGACCGTGCAGACCGCCGGCCTCGGCTCCGGCCGGGTGTGGAGCACCCCTGCCGGCATCGACTGCCCCGCGGACTGCACCAAGAGCTACACGGATGGCACGGCGGTGCAACTCACCGCCGAGGCGCATCCCGGCTCGGTCTTCGCCGGCTGGAGCGGTGCTGGCTGCTCCGGCGCCGGTTCGTGCTCGGTTACGTTGAATGTAGCCCGCGAAGTGACGGCGGTCTTTGAGAGCGAGGTGACGTCCTGCTCAACCATCTGGACATCCGGCGGCCCGCTGGACGGGTTCACCCGCGTGGTTGCGATCGATCCCACCGACTCCAACCACCTCTATGCCGCCGGTGTCGGTGGGCTGTTCGAAAGCCACGACCGGGGAGAGAGCTGGAGCGCCACGAGTCTCGGAGCCCGGTCTGTTCCAGCTTTGGTGATCGACCCGGTGACCCCGGCGAATCTCTATGCCGCCAGCTGGTACAACGTCTTCAGGAGCACCGATGGCGGCAGGACCTGGGTTGCAACGCCAGTCGCGCCGGGGAGCAGTCACGTCCTTTCCCTGGCCATCGATCCCGTGGTGCCGTCCACTCTCTGGGCCGGCACGGGCTTTGGATTCTTCAAGAGCGCGGATTCCGGGGTCTCCTGGTCCGCCATCGACATCGGTGTGCCGGATCCCATGGTTACCGTCGTCATGGTGGATCCTTCCAATCCGCGAGCGATTTACGTCGGCACCGGAGAGAGCGGTATCTTCCAAAGTCTGGATGCCGGCCAGACCTGGACCACGATCAACAATGGGCTGGCCTCTCTGCACATCATAGGCCTGGGCCGCGGGACAGGCTCGGTCCTGTTGGCTTCGACGCTCGGGGCAGTCTATCGGAGCCCCAACCTTGGCAGTACATGGGATTCGGAGCTGACGAGGGGCCCGGTGGCTCTGGCCCAGGCGCCGAGTGAACCCTCAACCTTTTACGCGGGTGATAGAGAGGGTAACATCTGGAGGAGCTTCAATAGCGGGGATCGCTGGAGTCTGGCCGGCACGATCACCGGCGCCGGTCAGATCCAGGGAGTGACGGTGTCGCCCGTGGCCTCTGCGACTCTGTACGCAGCCACCACAAGCCGAGGCGTGTTCGTCAGTACCGACATAGGCCAAACCTGGCAAGCGAGAAACGGCCTGGCCAGCTTCGGCTCCACCATCCTTTCCGTGGCGCCGGAGAACCCCGACATCGCGTACACGGGCAATGGAAACAGCGGTCTGCTCAAAACGATCGACCGAGGAGCGCAATGGACCAGGATGACCCTCGGCCTGTCGCAGGGTGCACTCCTGGACATGGTGGCCGTATCTCAAACGGTGCTCTATGCCGCCGCCCAGGACGGGGTTTTCAAGAGCACCAACGGCGGGGTTAACTGGCAGTGGGTGGCGGGAACTCTCTCCGGCAAGATCGTCAATGATCTGGCGGTTTCGATGGTCGTTCCGGACACCATCTACGCTCTGGCCGGCGCCCGCGTTCAGAAGAGCTCGAATGGTGGCCAGAGCTGGCAGGAGATCGGTACCGCTCTGGGCAATACGGTTCGCATCGAAGTTCACCAGGGCGACCCGTCCAGGGTGCTCGCGCAGGTCGTCGAGCTCGGGGTTGGAAAGCTCTTTCGGAGCGTCGACGGTGGCTCAACATGGACGCTGGTTGGAAACGGACTACCGGTTTTTGACGTAACTGATCTGGCGTTCGATCCCACCCTGACGGAGACGATCTATGCAGTGGCAGGCTCGTTGGTCTTCAAGAGTGCCGACGGCGGAGTGAGTTGGGCCGCGGTCGGCACGGTGCCTGGGATCGCCTACTCTTTGACAGTAAACCCCTGGGACTCCGCAGTCCTTTATGTTGGCACGTGGGGCAGCGGTGTCTACCGGAGCGCGGATGGTGGAGTGTCCTGGTCTGCCTGGAACGAGGGCCTTCCCGCCAAGGAGATTTTCGATCTGGTTGCCTCGGCATCGTCGCCCGTCGTCGTGGACGCGGCGACGCCGAGCCGCGGCGTCTTCCGGCGCATCGAGTGTCCCATGGCTTCCCTGAGTGTCACCAAGGCCGGCACCGGCACCGGCCGGGTAACCAGCGTTCCGGCGGGCATCGACTGTGGACCCGATTGTGCCGAGACCGTCCCGGAGGGCACCCCGGTGACCGTCGTCGCCCAGCCCGATGCGGGAAGCGTCTTCTCGGGCTGGAGTGGAGCGGGCTGCTTCGGCACCGGCACCTGCCATGTCGTGGCCGGCGGCTCCGTGGCTGTCACGGCCACTTTTACACGACAGATGTTTCCTCTCACGGTGAGCGTCGCCGGTTCTGGCCGGGTCACGAGCCAACCCGCCGGGATCGACTGCGGAACCGACTGCACCGAGAGCTTTGCCACCGGCGCCTCCGTGACCCTGACCGCCTTGCCGGCCACGGGCTCTGTCTTCTCGGGCTGGGGCGGGGCCTCCGACTGTGCCGATGGCCAGATCTCGGACAACGGCGCAGTGAGCTGTACCGCGACGTTTGTGCCCGGGGAGCCGGTCGGTGGGGACTTCTATTCGCTCGCGCCATGCCGCATCCTCGATACGCGGACCACCTCTGAGCCCCTCGCGGCATCGATTCCGCGGTCGATCCAGATCGCGGAACTCTGCGGTGTCCCGGAGTCGGCCAAGGCCGTCGCGGCCAACGTGACGGTCTTCCAGCCGAGCGTGGGCGGGTGGGTCACCCTCTGGCCCGCCGGTATCGGGTATCCGGGAACCTTCACGAGCTCGTTCAAGGCCGGGGAGGCGCGGGCCAACAACGCCATCCTGCCCCTGGGGACAGGAGGCCTAACAGGGCAGGCCTTCCTGCCGGAAGGAGGCACGACGCACCTCATCATCGATGTCTCCGGCTACTTCGATTAGCCCGGCAACCCGGAGACCCTACTCGAAAGTCTTCACCGCCTTGACGATGGCCGCCTGGATGCCCGGCTCGCCGCCGGCGTGGCTGGCGGCCTCGACGATCCAGAGCTGCGACTTGGGCAGCGCCTGGTGCAGCTTGTAGGCGGTCTTCGGCGGGCAGATCACGTCGTAGCGCCCGTTGATGATGACGACCGGGATGTCCTTGATCTTGTGCGCGTCGCGCAGGAACTGGTCAGGCTCCAGGAAGCGGTCCCGGGCCATGTAGTGGTTCTCGATCCGCGAGAAGGCGGTCGGATCCCAGGTCGCGAACTCCGCCTCGACCTCGCAGGCCTTGAGTGGGTACCACGCACCAGTCAGACGGGCACACTCGCCTGGTGCCGGCGTGGGCGATCACGCCGCCGAACGGGCGGTACCGAGCCGAACTTCGCGGCTCGCGTAGACCAGCGCAAGGCCCATCAGGGCGAGCAAGCTCGCGGCGGCAGCGCCACCGGCGGCAGCGGTGACGGAGCTTTTCGTCACCGACAGGATGTAGCTCCAGTTCGCGAAGACGAGCGCGGCGAGCACCCACGGCCATGAGACCCAGCCCCGCCGCGAGAAGCGCGGGGCTTTGCTCTGTCCGGAGGCCCTTGTCGAGGTCGATCTGTGTGATGTTTTTTCCCACCAGTGCGCGAATCGCGATCCAGGCGAGGGGATGCATCACGCCCGCGAAGATGAAGAGCGCCGTGAAGCTCCCGAGCCACTGCAGCATTCCGCCCGCGACGAGCAGCATGAGCATGCCGCCGATGCCGCCGCACATGCCGCAGAACCCGACGACCGAGCCGACGGCCCGGTTCGGAAAAGCGTCGGACGCCACCGTGAACATGTTGGCGGACCACGCCTGATGACACGAGGTGGCAATGCTGATGAAGGCCACGGCCGTCCACAGATCGTCCGCCATCACGCCGAGCGCCGAGATCGGGAGCCCGGCCGCGAAGATCGCCATCGTGGCGAGACGGGCGCGCGTCCCGGACCAGCCGCGGCGGATGAAGAATGCCGGCAGCCTCATCTACCTCGCCGCTGATCTCGGAAGCACCGCTCCTGCGAGCCCTTCGTGGTCGCGCCGGAGCAGCTCTCGAGCCCACCGCGCCTGCCCCGAGTTCCTCCGCCGTCGGAGCCGCCGTGGACGATCACGAGCTCGTCCGTCGCCTCGGCTGCGGTGCGGACGGCAAGCTCCCCCGCAGATCGGCTTCGCTGGGAGCTGTGTGCCGAACTGCTCCGTCCTCTCTTTGTTCAGCCTCGGCGCGGACGGCAACCTCCTGGACCACAAGGCCGGTGTCCACGCCGGAGACTGCGGCCGGCCGTGGACGGCCGTCTTCTGGTCCTCCGGCGCCCCACCCGATCTCCCTCACCGCCCGCCCTCTTTCATTTCCCGTCTCTCTCCTGCGAGCCCCTCGTGGTTGCGCCGGAGCAGCTCTCGCTCCCACCGCACCCCGCCCCCGAGCTCCTCCGTCGCCTCGGCCGCCGCGGTGGACGGCAACCTCCCCCCGCAGATCGGCTCCGCGCAAGCTGCTCGCCGAACTGCTCCCATCCGCGCTTTGCTCGGCCTCATCGCGGACGGCGACCTTCCAACCCACAAGGCCGGGTGGGACGCGCCGGAGACTGCGGCCGCGAAAAGCCGTCCTCCGTTCCTCCGCCGCGCCCACCCATCTCCCGCGCCACCCGCCCTCTTCCATTTCCCCCGCCCTCGGGCCCCGCAACGTGCCGTGGCATTCCGGACCTTTCCCCCGCCCTCGGCCCGGGAGCTGCCCGCCCCTGGCTCCGGCGGGGGCGGCGCAAACGCAGGTCGGGAGTTCCGGTAAGCGCGCCTTACCCGAACCCCGCCCTGCGCGCCACTCCCCGCCTCCGGGCTGCGCCTTTACATAAGCGGGGCTT
>DATLNC010000150.1:0-20818 GCA_035536935.1 Thermoanaerobaculia bacterium | reverse complement strand
GAAGCCGAAGGCCCGGATCATGGTGATCGAAGCAGCGTCGGCCTCCGTGCGCCGCTTGCGGTGGTTCTCCATCCAGAAGTTGATGGCGACCAGGGCCCAGAGGGCGAGCTGGAGCAGGAAGGCGAGGATGGCCGCGGTCCTCAGGTACCCCCGCAGGCGGGGCACGTCCAGCGAGACGGCCGCCAGGGAGAGCACCGGGAAGAGCACCAGGAGCCAGCGGGTGCGGCGCACCATCTCGACGAAGAAGTCGTCGACCTGGGTCTCGGTGCGGGCGGCGAGGCGGCTGACCCGGCTGACGACGATGCGCTTGATCAGGGCGAGGACGAGCAGGACGGCCAAGGCGATGGCCAGGGCCATGATCCAGTCCCGCGCCGGCTCCCCGAGGAGCTGCTCGTCGAGCCAGTCGAGGTTCATTCAGAAGAAGCGCCGCAGCAGCGCCATGAGCAGCGAGAGCACGATCGAGATCAGGATCATCGAGGTGATCGGGAAGTAGACCCGGACGTTCTCCCGCTCGATGCGGATGTCCCCCGGCAGCCGGCCGAACCAGGAGAGCCAGCCGGCCCATACCAGGAGCCCGACGAGGATTGCGGCCACGCCGAGTCCGACGAGAAGGAGACCTAGACCGCGGGAAGGCATCGTTTCAACTCCGGCTTGCGCCGCCGAAGGGAGAATGCTATCACTCCGGCCATGGCCACGGACCGCAGCTTCTTCGACCAGGTGAACCGCAACTTCGACAAGGCGGCCGCCCTGACCAGCCACCACCCCGGACTCCTCAGCATCATCAAGACCTGCAACAGCGTCTATCACTTCACCTTCCCTCTGCGCCGGATGGACGGCTCGGTCGAGGTGATCCACGCCTGGCGGGCGGAGCACAGCCATCACAAGCTGCCGACCAAGGGGGGCATCCGCTACAGCCTCGACGTCAACGAGGACGAGGTGATCGCCCTGGCCGCTCTGATGACCTACAAGTGCGCGGTGGTGGACGTCCCCTTCGGCGGCGCCAAGGGGGGCATCCGGATCGACCGCAACCAGTACACGGTCGAGGAGCTGGAGCGGCTCACCCGGCGCTACACCTTCGAGCTGGTCAAGAAAGGGTTCATCGGCGCGGGCATCGACGTGCCGGCCCCGGACTTCGGCACGGGTCCGCGGGAGATGGCCTGGATCGTGGACACCTACGCCGCGATCGCCCCCGACAAGCTCGACTCCCTGGCCTGCGTGACCGGCAAGCCGATCGCCCAGGGGGGCATCCGCGGCCGGACCGAGGCCACCGGGCGCGGCGTGGCCATCGCCACCCGGGAAGCCTGCAGCGTGGGCGAGGACATGAAGGCCCTGGGGCTGGCTCCGGGGCTGGCGGGCAAGCGGGTCGTGGTCCAGGGGCTCGGCAACGTGGGCTACCACGCCGCCCTGTTCCTGCAGGAGTACGGCGCGGTCATCGTGGGGCTCCTGGAGTTCGAGGGGGCGATCCACAACCCCGACGGGCTGGACGTGCTCTCGGTGGTAAAGCACCGCAACGCGAGCGGCTCGATCCTCAACTTCCCGGGCGCCAGAAACTTGCCGAACAGCGCCGAGGGGCTGGAGCTCGACTGCGACATCCTGGTCCCGGCCGCGCTCGAAAGCCAGATCACGGGGGACAACGCGCCGCGCATCAAGGCGAAGATCATCGCCGAGGGGGCGAACGGCCCGACCACGAGCCGCGCCAGCGAGCTGCTCTCGGAAAAAGGCGTGCTGATCCTGCCCGATCACTACTGCAACGCGGGCGGCGTGCTGGTCTCCTACTTCGAGTGGCTGAAGAACCTCTCGCACGTCCGTTTCGGCAGGATGGAGAAGCGCTTCGACGAGAAGGCGTTCTCCCGGCTGTTGGGAGCGGTGTCGTCCGCCACGGGCAAGCAGTTCTCGGCGGAAGAGCAGTCGGCCATCACCCACGGCGCCGAGGAGCTGGACCTGGTGAACTCCGGCCTGGAGGAGACCATGTCCGTCGCGTACCAACGGCTGTGGGAGATCCGCAAGCAGCACGCGGGCATCGACCTCCGCACCGCGGCCTTCCTCGACGCGATCGACAAGATCGCGGTCTGCTACCAGGATCTGGGGATCTTTCCGTAGGGGCGCTTCTTGTGGGTGCCCTCCGGAGGGCGGCCACAAGAGCCGCCCCTACAGGACTCTCAGAGGGTTCGCGGACGGCGCGAAATTGCGCAGCCGCACCGGCAGCCTGCGCGCGCCCCACTCTCCGGGAGGGCCTTCGAAGCGGCCGGCGCAGGCCGTGCCGCAGCTCGCGCATCTGCCATCCGGGGTCAGGTTCCAGCCGGTCATCACGTACCAGTCACGCCCGATCAGCGCATCTCCACAATTGTGGCAGCGGGTCGTGCCTCCGGCCTCGTCGTGGACGTTGCCGGTGTAGGCGTAGCGGACTCCGTTCGCCAGTGCGATCTTCCGCGCCCGGGCGAGGGTCGCGGGGGGCGTCGGCGGGTAGTCCATCATCTTCCAGTCCGGATGGAAGGCGGTGAAGTGCATGGGCACGTCGGGGCCGAGCCTCTCCACGACCCAGCGGGTCATCTCGTCGATCTCCTCGCTGGAATCGTTCTCGCCGGGGATGAGCAGCGTGGTGAGCTCGAACCAGACGTCCGTCTCGTGCTTGAGGTAGACGAGCGTCTCCTTCACCGCTTCGAGCGAGCCGCCGCAGATCTTGCGGTAGAAGCGCTCGGTGAACGCCTTCAAGTCCACGTTGGCCGCGTCCATGTGCCGGTAGAATTCGACGCGGGGCTCGGCGCAGATCTCGCCGGCGGTGACGGCCACGGTCCTGATCCCGCGCTCGTGGCAGGCCTGCGCCACGTCGACGGCGTACTCCAGGAAAATGACCGGGTCGTTGTAGGTGAACGCCACGCTCTTGCACCCGAGGCGGTGGGCGGCCTCGGCGATGATCTCGGGAGTGGCCTGGTCGGCGAGCGTGTCGGTCTCGCGCGACTTGCTGATGTCCCAGTTCTGGCAGAACTTGCAGGCCAGGTTGCACCCGGCCGTGCCGAACGAGAGCACCGGCGTCCCCGGCAGGAAGTGGTTGAGCGGCTTCTTCTCGATGGGATCGACGCAGAACCCGCTCGACCGTCCCCATGTCTTGAGGACGATCTGGTCTTCCTCACGGGCGCGGACGAAGCAGAGCCCGCGCTGCCCCTCGAGCAGCTTGCAGAACCGGGGGCACAGATCGCACTGAATCCGCCCGTTGTCGAGCGCGTGCCAGTATTTGGTGGGGACGGTGTCGGAGAAACTACTCATCAGTAGGGAAACGGAGCGGGAGGGCGGGGGATTCCCGAGGTGTCTTACTCCTCCTCGTAGACACTCCTGCGGAAGTTCCTGAATACCTGCGACAGCAGCTCATGTGGAGTCAATGCAGGATCCTCGTTACCCGTCAGACGGGGCACGGGGATTGCCGCCGGTGGGCCGCTCCCGCGACACTTCGCGGCAGTTGACGTATGTCAGATCCGGCATATATACTGCTCCTGATGGGAGGGGGGGACAAGCCGATCGTGTGGCTCCATGGCGAGATCAAGACCCCGCCCATGTCCGCGCAAGCCCGGCTGGAAGCTGGCCACCTCATTCTGGTACTGGAGGTTCTCAAGAAGAAAACTCAATCTACGCCAAGCGAAGTCATTAAAGTTTGCCGGCGTCGCCTCGCTGACTATGACCAGATTGGCTAGGGAGCTGTAGCTATGGACAAGGAGAAGAAAGCTCGTCTTGAGGCTCATGGATGGAGAGTTGGAACGGCTGAGGAGTTCCTTGGATTGACGCCTGAGGAGTCCGCCTATGTGGAGCTCAGGCTGAAGCTCAGCGATGCAGTTCGCGAGTTTCGGAATAGAAAGCACTTGACCCAGGTCCAACTCGCTGAGTTGCTCGAATCCAGTCAAAGCCGCGTGGCCAAGGTTGAAGCCGCGGATGAGTCCGTGTCTCTGGATCTGCTCATCCGCTCGCTCCTTGCATTAGGTGCAACACATCAGGACCTCGCAAAGGTGATCACCAGCAGAATCCTTCGGGCTTCATGAACCACACGGTTCGCAACGATCCCCTGCGAGATGGCCGGGAGCCGCTCCAGCCTTCTCGGAGCCATTCTGAGAAGCTCAGAGCCATTCCGAAGCGCCTCGGAGCCATTCCTGGGGCCTCAGAATGGCTTCGAGCTTCCTCAGAATGATTCTGAGAATCTCAGAGCGGCTCTGAAGATCTCAGAGTCGTTCTCAGCCACTCAGAATGACTTCCAGGGATCTCGGAGCCGTTCCTGAGACTTCAGAACGGCTCCCAAGGACTTCAGAATCATTCTGAGCCGCTCGGAATGGCTTCCAGGGATCTCGGAGCCATTCCTGGGACTTCAGAATGGCTTCGAGCTTCCTCAGAATGATTCTGAGAATCTCAGAGCCGTTCCCAGCCGCTCAGAATGGCTCCGAAGGACTTCAGAATCATTCTGAGCCGCTCAGAATGGCTCCGAAAAACAAAAAGGGCGCGACAAGCCGTTAACGCAAGCTGGGGGGACTTTGTTCCCGCCCTGGTGATCTGACTACTTCGCCAGCGCCGACAGCTCTGCGATCGGCCGCATGGCTCCGCCCCGCACCACCCAGCGGACCTCGCGCAGGTTGGCGACGTCCGCGGTTGGATCGGCGGCCACGATCAGGAGGTCGGCGAGCTTGCCCTTCTCCACCGTTCCGATCTCTTTTTCGCGCCCCATGGCCAGCGCTCCGCCGCGGGTCGAGGCGACCAGGACCTGCATCGGCGTGAGCCCCGCGGCCTGCATGGCTTCCATCTCGGCGTAGACCGAGGGGCCGTGCAGGGTCATGGGATTGCCGGCGTCGGTCCCCATGGCGACCGGGATGCCCGCGTCCAAAACCTTTTTCAGGTTGGCGGCGGTGATCCGGCCGCGATCGGTGTAGCGCTTCGAGAGGCTCGCGAAGAACTCCTCGGTGAGCTCCTCCTCGGGCTTCGGGGTGACCTGGGCGGTCTCGGCGATCTTCGCCCTCGTCCCGGTATCGACGCAGCCGTTGGGATCGTCGATCGCCGGGGTCTGGCGGTGGACGACGCCCCCGAGGAGCTTCTGATATCCGCCGTAGACCGTCAGGGTCGGACAGTAGATCGTGCCGGCCTTGCGGGCGAGGTCGAGGAACTCCTGGTCCACCGCCTGGTCCTCGACGCTGTGGACGAGGAGCTTCGCCCCGGCGCGCAGGGCCTCCTTGGCCTCGTGCAGGCCGGTGGCATGGACGATCAGGGGCAGACCGAGCTTGCGCGCCTCCTCGCCGCCGGCCTGGACCGACTTCGCCAGATCCGCCAGGCCCCGCTCCTGCGTGCGGATGAACCAGACCTTGACCGCGTCGGATCCCTGCGCCTTGAGATAACGGGTGGCCGCCCGCGCCGCGTCCGCATCGGCGATGTAGAGGAACTGGCGCTCGCCGGGAAGGTTCAGCCAGTGGTCCATGGTCGAGAGCAGGGGTCCGGCCGCGGCCACCCTCGGCACATCGGTCGCCGGCTCGAAACGCTCGGGAAGAGAGATCGTCCAGGGATAGCCGCCGACGTCGAAGGCCGCGGTCACCCCGGAGCAGAGCAGCGAGCGGCCGAAGCGCTCCGGATGGGCGCGGAGGTCGGCCACGACCTCGTCGTAGGGATGGCGGTCGCGCACGTCCAGGGAGTCGGGCCGGCCGTCCGCCCAGCCCGTCTGGGAGAAGTGGACGTGGGCGTCGATCAGCCCGGGGGTGATCCAGTGGCCGCGCAGGTCGACCGTGTCGATGCCTTCGGGGAGCGCGCATGCCGAGCGCGTGCCGGCGCAGTCGATCTTGCCGTCGCGCAGGACCACGACCGCGTCCCGCACGGGGGCGGCGCCGGTGCCGTCCACCAGGGTGGCTCCCACCAGGGCGCGAGGGGGAGGCGGCACGCCGGGCAGGGCGGGAAAGGCGGTGCTCACCGCGATCTTCCAGCCCTGGGGCGTCTCCAGGAACAGACGCTCCGAGATGCCGGCGATCTCTTCCTTGCCGTAGCGCACCCGGTAGCGATAGGTGCCGTAGACGAGCCCGGGCCGGACCGGGGTCAGCCGGAGGTCGTCGGCGGCGATGTGGTCGGGCCAGGCCTCGCCCGCGGTGGCGGCCAGGCCCTCCGGCCCGGCATAGCCGAGTTGGAACCCCTCGGGACCCGTGCGCACCAGCCCGTCGGACTCCAGGTAGCACGAGAGGTAGGCCTCGCGGTCCCTGTCCCGGATGGATTGCAGATTCTTCTCGAAAAGGCCCTTCGCGGAAGCCAGGTCCTCCTCCGTGGAGGCGGCTCCGGCGGAGCCCGCCAGGAGGGCGAACATGACGATCGGGATGAGGTATCTTCCTTGCAAGGTCAGTCTCCTAGCTCTGGGGTCGGGAACATGGTAGCAGCACGAAGCGCTGTATCCATTGCGCGCCGCTCGCGGATGCCGTAGAGTGTGCCCCTCAACGGCACAACCACATGAGTGGGTGACCCAGGGGAGACCGAGAACGGATGACACCCGCGATCGAACCCGCGTACCGACGATCCACCGGCCTGGTCGACGTGCTCGACCGGGTGCTGGACAAGGGGCTGGTCATCGCCGGGGACATCCGGGTGTCCCTGGCGGAGGTCGAGCTGTTGACCATCCGCATCCGTCTGCTGGTCTGCTCGATCGACAAGGCGGAGCAGATCGGACTGGACTGGTGGCGGCAGGACCCGAACCTTTCGGTCGCCGCCCGGCAGCTCTCGCTCGAGAACGAGACGCTGCGCCAGCAGATCCGGCAGCTCGAGGAGAAGGTTGCAGCATTGGCGGTAGAGCGTCCTCGCCGGGAGGGCACAAGCGCCCGCCCTGAAAAGAAGAATTCCAGGGGGTAGGAAATGCCGGTCGAACGAGCTTCCGGTGGAACCAGTCTGATCGATGTCCTGGACCGCGTCCTGGACAAGGGTATCGTCATCGATGCCTGGGTGAGAGTCTCGCTGGTGGGCATCGACCTGCTCACCGTCGAGGCGCGCATCGTGGTGGCATCGATCGATACGTACATCAGGTATTCAGAGGCTGTGTCCGCAGCCCCGACCGTATCGCGGCCGGGACTGGAGTCGCGGACCTCGGAGGACTTGCTGGCCGAAAACGCGTCGCTCCGGGCTCAGCTCGCCGCCTCTACGGCGCGGGAAGAGCTGCCGGTACGGCGGCGCCCCAGGCCGACCAGCAAGCTGTAAGCCGTGGCCCGAGTCGCACCGTTCACCGCTACCCCGCAGGTCCGGGGGGGAGTGGGCTCGAGAGCCCGGCTGGCTCTGGTTGACTCCCTGCTCGCGGAGCAGGAGGTCCGCCCCTGCGCCGTGCTTACCCTGCGCTGGCTCGCCCGCCACACCGGGATCGAGCGCGGCCTGTGCGCCGTGGTGGAGAACGAGACGGCGCGGCTCGTCGGCCTCACCGGCCTCGGCCTGTCCCTCGCCTCGGTCGACGCGTTCAGCCTGGAGCTCAACGACCGCATGCATCCGCTGGTGGTCGCCCTGGCGGCCTCGGAGCCGGTGTCGTTCTCCGGCGCCGCACCCTCCGGCCCCTCTGGATCCAATATATCGGGCCAGGGGATGCGGCAGCCGCTCGACACTCCCCTGGGCTCCGAGCCGTTCGTCGCCGTGCCGCTCGCCGGACCGGGCGAGAGCGGCGACATCGGCCCCGGCCTGCTCCTGCTGGCCGGCATGGAGGTCGCCGTCGAGGAGGACACCCGCTGGGCCGCCGAGGTCCTGGGCGCCCGCCTGCAGTCGCTCTGGTTCCGGCGCTCCCAGGTGGACGAGCGGCGCTACAAGCGCGAGCAGAGCTGGCTCTTCGGCGTCATCAACGCGGTCACCGATCCGATCCTGCTCACCGACTCGGAAGGCAGGATCCTGGTCGCCAACGGTAGCGCCGAGATGCTCCTCACCGCCGACGACCAGAAGAGCGAGGGCCGGCGGCGGGCCGTGGCGCTCAACAACATGCTGTTCTCGGCGTCGATCTTCACCTCCAACTCCGGCGGCGGGCCGACCCGCCACGAGCTGCTGCTGGTCGATCCGACCGAGGGCCAGGACCTCCTCTTCGAGGTCATGAGCACGCCGGTCAAGATCCGCGCGGGGGAGACCGGAACGGTTTCGGTGCTGCGCAACGTCACCGACCTGCGCCGCGCGACCGACGAGATCGAGGAGAACTACCGCCGCCTGCGCATCGCCGAGGCCGAGACCCGCGCCGAGCGCGACCGCCTGGACCTGATCCTCAACTCCGCGCTCGATCCGATCCTGGTGACCGACCCGTCGGGCAACATCGTGCTCATGAACCCGCCCGCGGAGCGCATGTTCACCGTTTCCCAGGCCGGCAACAGCGACGAGGCGGAGCGCCGGGTGCGGGCCAACGACGCGGTGTTCACGTCCTTCATGTCGGGCCTCTACGCCAGCCAGTCGCTGCGCTGGCGCGGCGAGCTCTCCCTGATCGATCCCAAGACCGGCGCCACGGTGCCGGTCGAGGCGATCTCGGGCAAGGTCCTGTCGAAGCACGGCGAGGACACGGCCGTGGTCACGATCCTCCACGACCTGACAGAGGCGGTGGAGAAGCAGAACCTCTACGAGCAGGTCAAGCGCCATTCCGAGGAGCTGCGCGAGAAGGTGCGCGAGGCCACGGCCGAGCTGGCCGATCAGAACGAGCTGCTGCGCCGCCAGGCCTTCCAGCTCGAGCAGGCCTCGGCGGCCAAGTCGCAGTTCCTGGCCAACGTCTCGCACGAGCTGCGCACGCCGCTCAACGCGATCATCGGCTATACCCATCTCCTCCTGGAGGGGGTGTCGGGCGAGCTCAACCGGCCGCAGAGCGAGAAACTCGGCCGCCTGGAATCGAACGCCCGCCACCTGCTGTCGATCATCAACGACCTCCTCGACCTCGCCCGCATCGAGTCGGGCAAGATGCCGGTCCAGCTCGAGCACGTCGCGCTGCCGGAGCTGATCGACGAGGTCATGACCGAGGTGGAGCCGCTGATCGACGGCACCAAGCTGACCGTGATGCGGCACATCTCCGCGGCGGTGCCCGAGATCCTCACCGACCGGCAGAAGGTCAAGCAGATCATTCTCAACCTGCTCTCGAACGCCTTGAAGTTCACGCCGCTCGGGTCGGTCTCGATCCGCCTCGACTACGAGCCGGAGAAGGAGTGGATCTCCGTCGCCGTGGCGGACACGGGCATCGGCATCTCCGAGGAAAACCAGAAGACGATCTTCGAAGCGTTCCAGCAGGCCGACAGCTCCTATGCCCGGCGCACGGGCGGCACGGGGCTCGGCCTGACGATCTGCCGACGCCTGGCCTCGATCCTCGACGGCCAGATCACCCTGGTGAGCAAGCTCGGGGAGGGCTCGACGTTCACGCTCGTGCTCCCCCGCCAATCGAGGGCTTCATGAGCGATCCGCAGCAGCCGGATACCGCACCGCTGGTGCTGGTGGTGGACGACGTGGCGCACGGCCGCGAGATCTTCGCGGAGTACCTGGAGTTCCGGGGCTTCCGCGTGGCGACTGCCTCCGACGGCCTCGAAGCCCTGGACAAGGCTTTCGAGCTGCTGCCGGACATCATCCTGATGGACCTCTCGCTGCCGCAGCTCGACGGCTGGGAGGCCACCAGGCGCCTCAAGGGCGACGACCGCACGCGGACGATCCCCATCATCGCCCTGACCGCGCACGCCCTGGCCTCCGCCCACGACAAGGCCATGGCGGCGGGCTGCGACTCGGTGGTGACGAAGCCGTGCGTCCCCAGGGACCTCGAAGCGGAGGTCCGGCGCCAACTCGCCGCCCGCTCCGCACGCTCTTGATCTGATCAGAGGAGGTTGACGGCCCGTGCCCAGAGCCAAGGAACCGACCGGAAAGAAAACCGCCGCGGCAAAGACTGCGAAGACTGCGAAGACTGCGAAGAAAACCGCGGAGCCGCGGAAGCGTCCGGCGCGGGCGGCGTCACCCGTCTCCGAGCAGGCGATCCCCGCCGTGATCCCCTCCGCTGCGGAAACGACTCCCGGAGCGCTGGCGGCTGCCCGCCTGGGGGCCGTCGAGGCCCTCGAAAACCGGCCCAGCGAGCAGAGCGGCAAGTACGTCTACTGCATCATCCAGACGACCGAGCCCCTGCGCTTCGGCCGCATCGGCATCGGCAACGAGCCCGCCGACGTCCACACGGTCAGCTACAAGGACATCGCGGCCGTGGTCTCCGACACGCCGCTGGAAGTCTACGACCCGACGCGCGAGAACGTGCTCGCCCACGAGCGGGTCAACGAGGCCGTGATGCGCAGCTACACGGTCCTCCCCATGTCGTTCAGCACGGTGTTCAAGACCCGCGAGGACATCGTCGAGCTGCTGCGCACGGCGTACGACGCCTTCCACGACGTGCTCACCAAAATGCAGGACAAGCTGGAGTTCGGCCTCAAGGTGCTGTGGGAGCCGGAGCTCGTCATCCGCGAGATCGAAAAGGATGACGACAACCTGCGCCTCCTGCGCCAGCAGATCTCGCACCAGAAGGGCTCGACCTACTTCGCCCGCATGCAGTACGGCCGCCTCGTGGACTCGCTGCTCGCCGAGCGCTCCGAGACGCTCGTCGCCGAGATCTTCTCCGCCCTCGGGGCCGTGTCGGTCGCGTCGCGCGCCAACAAGCCGATCGGCGACAAGATGATCCTCAACGCGGCCTTCCTGGTCTCCCGCGACCGCGAGTCGGACTTCGACTCCAAGGTCAAGGAGATCGACGCCAAGTACGAGAACCTGATGTTCAAGTACACCGGCCCCTGGCCGCCCTACAACTTCGTGAACATCCGGCTCAAGCTGGAGCGCGCCACCGAGAATCGGTAATGCTCATTATCGACAGCCTCCTCATCGGCGGCATCCGCTTCGTGCTCGACAAGGTCGCGACCGCGGTTGACCAGGAGATGAACGACGAGGGGAGGCTGCGCGAGGAGCTGCTCGCCGCCCAGATGCGCTACGAGCTGGGCGAGATCTCCGACGAGGACTTCGTGGCATTCCAGGACGACATCCTCGAGCGCCTGCGCGAGATCCGCAACCGCGAACGCGAAGAGGCCGGCGGCACTGCAGGAGCGATGTCCTTCCAGCCCGGCGCCTTCGATGTCGACGTGAGCTTCACGGCCGACCGGACCTATGGCGATGAGGGTGAAGAGGAGGAGCCATAACCCTCCCTCCCTTCCGTTTTTTCGGCGGCAAGGGGGGCGTAGGCAAGACCACCTGCGCCGCTGCAGCCGCCCTCGCCTCGGCCGAGTCCGGCCACCGCATCCTGATCGTCTCCACCGACCCGGCCCACTCCCTGGGCGACGCCCTCTCGACCCCCCTGTCCGCCGAGCCGCTGACTCTCTCCACCCGCAGCGGCACCCTGCTCGCGGCCGAGCTGGACGTGGAGCGCGCCCTCGACCGCTGGCTCGGGGAGCGGCGCGAGACCCTGCGCAAGATCGCCGAGCGCGGGACCTACCTGGACCAGGAGGACGTGGACCGGCTCCTCGGCCTCTCCCTGCCCGGCGCCGACGAGCTGGCGGGCCTGATGGAGCTCACCCGCCTCGCCCGCGAGAGCGGAGCCCGCGAAACCATTGTGGATACCGCGCCTACCGCGCACACCCTCCGCCTGATGGAAGTCCCCGGCCTGCTCCAGCGCTTCGCGGGCATCCTCGACGCCCTCGGGGAGAGGCACCGGATCCTGGCCGAGAGCTTCGGCCATGGCCCGCGGCAGCCGGACCTGACCGACGAGCTGATCGCCGAGATCGAGGAGGAAGGGCGCGAGATGGGAGAGCTGCTGCGCGACCCCGCGCGCGCCTCCTTCGCCTGGGTCCTGCTGCCGGAGGCGCTCGCCATCGCCGAGACCCGGGACGCTCTGACCGCCCTGGACGAAGCGGGCATCCCGGTAAGCGAGGTCATCGTCAACCGGGTGGCCGGACACCCGGGGGAGAAGGAGGCGATCGCCGAGATCCGGGACGTGTTCGGGGACCGGAACCTGCGCTTCCTGCCGGAATTCGAGCGCGAGCCAAGGGGGCTGCCGGCGCTGAGGAAGGTGGCAAAGGCGTTTTCCCTGGGAGCGCCGGCGTCCCGCCGGCCACAAACCAGGTTACCTGGCCGGCGGGACGCCGGCGCTCCCAGGGACTACCGCGAGTGCTTGTACACCATCTCGATCAGCTCGTTCACCATCGCATCCGACTGCTCGCCGCCTTCTCTCATCGCCTGGGTGGCGCAGTGCTTCAGGTGGTTCCTCATGAGCTCGCGGCCCACGGAGCGCAGGGCTTCCTGGACGGAGGAGACCTGCACCAGGATGTCGGGGCAGTAGCGGTCCTCCTCGACCATCTTGTGGAGGCCGCGGATCTGCCCTTCGATCCGGCGGAGGCGCTTCAGGTTGCTGTCCTTGATCTCGGGGTCTACCCCGGCAGCCTTCCGCTCGCCGACCCCACAGCCGCAGCCCGCGTGATCCATTTCCAGAGGTTCCATTCTTGGTCTCCTTTCTCTCACGCGAACCGCGCGCGGCGGAGGCGGAGGCTGTTGGCGACGACGCTCACGGAGCTGAACGCCATGGCGGCGCTCGCGAGGATCGGGCTCAGCAACAGTCCGAATACCGGGTAGAGCACTCCGGCGGCAACGGGGATGCCTACCACGTTGTAGATGAATGCCCAGAAGAGGTTCTGCTTCATGGTGCGCATCGTCCGCCGGGACAGGGCGATGGCATCGGCCACTCCGCCGAGATCGCCGCGCATCAGGGTCACGTCGCTCGCCTCGATGGCGATGTCCGTGCCGCTGCCGATGGCGATGCCCACGTCCGCCTGCGCCAGTGCCGGAGCGTCGTTGATGCCGTCGCCCACCATGGCGACCACGGCGCCCTCCTGCTGGAGCCGGCGGATCTCCTCGACCTTGCCCTCGGGCAGCACGCCTGCCACGACGCGCCCGATCCCGGCCTGGCTCGCGATGGCATCAGCCGTACGGCGATGATCGCCGGTCAGGAGCACGACGTGCAGGCCCATCCGCTTCAGGCGGGCGATCGCCTCCTTCGATGTGGGCCTGATGGGATCGGCCACGGCCAGGAGACCGGCGAGCTTGCCGTCGATCGCTACGTAAACCGGCGTCTTCCCTTCCATGGTCAGGCGCTCGGCGTCCGCTTTCAGGGGCTCGACGGGGACGGCATAATCGGCCATCAGCCTCTCGTTGCCGACCGCGAGCGCCGTGCCGTCGACCATCCCCAGCGCTCCGCGGCCGGTCACGGACTGGAACTCTTCGGCCTGGACGAGGGGCAGCGCGAGATCCCGGGCGTGGCGCACGATGGCGTCGGCCAGCGGATGCTCGGACGAGGCTTCCAGGGAAGCGACGAGCCGCAGCAGCTCCTCGGACTTCCTGCCGTCGGAGGTCACCACATCAGTCACCGTGGGACGGCCTTCGGTGACGGTACCGGTCTTGTCCAGCACGACATGGGTGATGTCGCCGGCGCGCTGGAGGGCTTCGCCCCCCTTGATGAGCGCGCCCAGCTCGGCGCCCCGGCCGGTCGCGACCATGACGGCGGTCGGCACGGCCAGGCCCATGGCGCAAGGGCAGGCGATGATGAGGACGGCTACCGCCGCGGCAAAGGCGCGCACGGCCGGAGCGGAGTCCACGGCCACGAACCAGATCACGAAGGTGACGATGGCGATCTGGAGCACGACCGGCACGAACACGGCGCTGATCCGGTCGGCCAGGCGCTGGATCGGAGCCCGGGAGCCCTGGGCCTCACGCATGAGCTGGACGATGCGGGCGAGCATGCTGTCCGAGCCCAGCGTCGTGGCCCGGTAGCGGAAGGCGCCCGTACGGTTGATCGTGCCGCCGATGACCCGGTCGCCCGGGCCCTTCTCGACCGGCATGGACTCGCCGGTGAGCATGGACTCGTCCACCGCGCTCGCCCCGGAGAGGACCTCGCCGTCGACCGGCACCCGTTCGCCCGGCCGGACGACGATGGCGTCGCCGCTCCGGACTTCTGCAATGGGAATGTCGATCTCCTCGGGGCCTCTCAGCACGCGGGCGGTCTTCGGCTGGAGCGCGATCAGGCCGCGCAGGGCCGCGGAAGTCCGGCTCTTGGCCCGCGCCTCGAGAGCGTTGCCGGCGAGGATCAGGGCGATGATGATGACCACGGCCTCGTAGTAGACGTCGGGCTGAATCCCCCGGCGCAGGAAGAGGCCGGGGATCACCGTGGCGAGCACGGAATAGAGGAAGGCCGCGCCCGTGCCCACGGCGATCAGCGTATTCATGTCCGCCGAGTGGTGCCGGAAGCTGCTCCAGGCGCGGGCATAGAAATGCCGTCCGGCCCAGGCCATGATGCCGACCGTCAGGGCGAGCAGCCCGTATGAGAGCACCCGCGGATCGATGCGGTAGAGCCAGGGGAGGGCCCGCTCCAGAGCCGGGCTCATGGACTCCATGGCCCAGCGCATGAAGGGATCGGCCACGGGGCCGTGATGTCCTGTAGGAGCCATGAGCGGCATGGAGACAACCATGGTGATCAGGCCCACAATCCCGCTCACCACCGCCTTGCGGCGCAGCTCGTGGAACTCCTCGGTCTGGGCTTTGTCGCGGGCCTCCTGCTCGTCGAAAGCGGTGCGCTCGGGGGCCGGCAGCTCCGCGCCGTAGCCGGTCTCCCGGATGGCCTCGACCAGCGCTTCGGGCCGGGTCACGGCCGGGTCGTAGGTCACGGCCGCATTGCCCATCATCAGGTTGACCGCGGCATCCACGACGCCGGGCTGGCGCTGCAGGCTCTTCTGCACGCCGGCCTGGCAACTGGCGCAGGTCATCCCGGTGACGGGGATGTTGATCTTGGTGGAGCCGGCCGTCTTTTCGGTCTTCTCGACGCCCGGCTCGGTCAGGGTGGTAGCCATGATGGCCTCCTCAAGCTTCCACGACGAGCCTGCCACGAAGCATGCTCATCCCACAGGTGAACTCGAAGCTCCCCGCCGTCTCCGGTTTCAGCTCGACCGTAGTCTTCTGGAACGCGGGGAGGAACTTGCGGACGCCGAAGTCCGGGATGACGACCTCCTCGGAGCAGCCCGAGGTCTCCTGGCGGTCGAACACCAGCCGCGCCGGGATGCCCTTCTTGAGCTTCACCTCGGCGGGTTGGTAACCGCCGTGGACGGTGATCGTCACCTCCTGGGTCCCGCCTCCGGGGGCCTCGGCTACGACAGCGGACGCCGTGCCTCGCCGGGCCAGGAAGAAGTACCAGTTCACCCATGCGATCGCCGCGGCGCCCGCCAGGATGACGATCCATTCCAGGGGGGTCATACGCTTGCGCCCGCGACGTGCGGCTCGAAGCCGGCTGCGTCCACGGCCTCCAGGATCTGGTTGGGCGAGACGCGGGACGGGTCGTAGCTCATCTCCGCAGATCCCACACCGACGTTGCGGACGTCCACTCCGTCCAGCTTCGTCAGGGCCTTCTGTACGCGGGCCACACAGTGCCCGCAGCTCATGCCGGTGATTTGAAGCGTCAGGTCTTCCATGTCGTCGCTCCTTGCAAACCTGCGGGGATTCTGTCCCGCTGTCCTGAACAACAATATACCCCCCCTCCCTATTTCTTGTAAAGGGGGGAGGGGTATGTTGTGCGACCTGGTTTCATTGCGCGTGTGGCAGAATGCAGAGGCCTATGGATCACGCATGACTCTGGAAGACCTCGGCTGGAACGACTTTTTCGCGGCGCACTTCGACGCCTATAGGACGGAAGGGCTGGTCGCCGCCCGGGTCGTGGCGCAGCGCGGGCTCAACCGGGTCTCCACGGGTGACGCCGAGTGCTACGCCGATCTTGCCGGCCGTCTCCGGCACGAGTTGATGGGGCCGGGCGGCTCCGCCGGCTATCCCGCGGTGGGCGACTGGGTCGCCTTCCGTCCGCCGACAGGAGAGGGGAGGGGGATGATCCACGGGATCCTCCCGCGTCGCTCGAAGTTCTCGCGCAAGGTCTCTGGCAATCGCACCGAGGAGCAGGTGGTAGCGGCCAACGTCGACACGCTCTTCCTGGTCTCGGGGCTCGACGGCGACTTCAATCCCCGGCGCATCGAGCGCTACCTGACCGCGGCCTGGGACAGCGGCGCCAAGCCCGTGGTCATCCTCAACAAGCTCGACCGCTGTGCAGATCCCGACCGCTGCCTGCTGGAGGCCCAGGCGGTCTCCATGGGCGTGCCGGTCCACCGGGTCAGCGCCAAGACGGGCGAGGGGTGCGAAGCCCTCCTTCAGTATTTGAAGCCAGGTGAGACCGTGAGCCTCCTCGGCTCCTCGGGCGTGGGCAAGTCGACCCTGATCAACCGTCTCCTCGGCCGGGAGGCTCAACGGACGGGCGACGTGCGCGAGGGGGACGACCGGGGCCGGCACACCACGACCCACCGCGAGCTCCTGTCGCTCCCCGGGGGCGGGCTCCTCATCGACACTCCGGGCCTGCGCGAGGTTCAGCTCTGGGAAGGGGACCAGGGCATCGAGTCCACTTTCGGGGACATCGAAGAGCTGGCGGAGGGCTGCCGCTTCTCCGACTGCCGTCACCAGGGGGAACCCGGCTGTGCCGTCGAGGAGGCGGTCGCCCGGGGTGATCTCCCCTCCGAGCGCCTGGAGAGCTACCACAAGCTTCTGCGCGAACAGCACCAGATCCAGGTGAAACAGGACGAGCTGGCCCGCCTTCGGGAGAAGCAGAAGAACAAGGCTTCTCAGAAGGCCCTGCGGGAGCACTACCGGCTCAAGCCTCGGGGCGACTGATCCCTCCTTAGCGCAATCTGCGCATTTTCCATCTCTTTAACATGCGCCCCAAGTGGGCAAATCCTGGACAACTCATGGTAAGGTATGGGACATCGAAGCAGGTGATATCCCGGAGCGGGTAGTCCCACTAGAGAAGTGTGTCGGCTAAACCCCCCTCCGGGATCGAAAAGGGTCCTGGTGTGTCATGGATGATTGCCACGCCATCCAACCCAGTCGTCTGGGTCTCTTCGTCATATGTTCAATTGCCCGGCGTATCGTCTTCGAGATCTCTTCAGCGGCGAACGGCATAAGGGGACGAGTAGGAGATGAGTATGAAATTTCTTGGCTCTCGTGAAGTTCGTATCGCCTTCCTCGTCCTCGCCCTTGTGGCGCTCCTGGTTCCAGGGGCTGCTCATGCGAACACCGGCGCCACCGATTTCTACACGCTGCCGGCGCCGAACATGCCGCCCTGTCGGCTGTACGACAGCCGGCAGCCGGCGGCTCCGACACCTCCCGCTCCTGCGGGCGTACTCCCGGCCGGGGGTTCGCGGACGGTCACCGTCAATGGCTTCTGCGGGGTACCTGCAGAGGCCGTGGCTGTGGCGCTGAACGTCACCGTGGCGGAAACGACGGCTTCGGGAAACTTGAGCCTCTATCCGAACGGTGTTGTTGTCTCCCAGCCGTCCCAGCCCTCTCCGCAGGTAGCGGTTGCTTCCCTCTCCTTCAAGAGTGGCGTGAACCAAGGGAAGATTCTCGTGGTCGAACTCGGGGCAAGTGGGGATTTGGTAGCCCAGAACAACTCGGCCGGCCCGCTGCACTTCATCATCGATGTCAGCGGGTACTTCGTCGACGGGCCGCCGGTGGCGGTCGACGACAACTACGCCGCTGAGAAGAACACGCCGCTCAACGTCAACGCCGCGACCGGGGTTATCAGCAACGACACTCTGAATGGAGGGTCGATCCTGAGCTATGGCGCGAGCACCGGCGGCGAGCAGACGACGATCGGCGCGGCCACACCGACCTCGGCAGGCGGGTCGATCGTGCTCAACGCCGACGGCAGCTTTGCTTACAGCCCCCCCGCGGGCGCGATCGGCATCGACGACACCTTCAAGTACATTCTCCAGAACCCTGGCGGCACCTCGACGGCTACCGTGACGATAGGGGTGGGCAAGGCTTCTCAGACAATCAGCTTCACCTCGACCGCTCCCTCCGGCGCTACCGTGGGAGGGGCGACTTATGCGGTGACAGCGACCGCGACCTCGGGGCTCCCGGTAACGTTCACCATCGACGCCACAGCGACCTCGGTGTGCTCGATCTCGGGCTCGACGGTGTCTTTCATCGGCGTCGGTACTTGCGTCATCAACGCCGACCAGGCCGGCGACGTCAACTACAACCCGGCACCGCAGGTTCAACAGTCTTTCGCGGTGGGCAAAGGCGACCAGACCATTGCCTTCACCTCGATAGCACCTTCCGATGCGAAGGTAGGCGGGCCGACGTACAACGTCACGGCGACCGCCTCGTCGGGCTTGACGGTCGCGTTCACCATCGACCCCTCGGCGAGCTCGGTGTGCTCGATAGCGGGCTCGACGGTGTCGTTCCTCAGTGTCGGTACCTGCGTCATCAATGCCAACCAGGCCGGTGACGCCAACTACAACCCGGCGCCGCAGGTCCAGCAGTCGTTCGCAGTGGGGAAGGGATCGCAGACGATCACCTTCACGTCCACAGCCCCGGCGGGCGCGACGGTGAACGGGCCCACGTACAACGTGACCGCAACCGCCTCCTCCGGGCTGCCGGTGACGTTCACGATCGATGCGTCGGCCACCTCGGTGTGCTCGATCGCGGGCTCGACGGTGTCGTTCACTGCCTCGGGCACCTGTGTGATCAACGCCAATCAGGCCGGCAACGCCAACTACGATCCGGCGCCCCAGGTCCAGCAGTCGTTCGCCGTGGGCAAGACCTCGCAGACGATCAGCTTCACCTCTACGGCACCGGTTAACGCCAAGGTGAGCGGCCCGACCTACACTGTGACGGCCACGGCGACCTCGGGACTGACGGTGACCTTCACCATCGACGCTACGGCGAGCACGGTTTGCTCGATTGCGGGCTCGACGGTGTCCTTTATCGGGGTTGGTACTTGTGTGATCAATGCCAACCAGGCCGGCGATGCCAACTACAACGCGGCACCGCAGGTGCAGCAGTCGTTTCCGGTGAGCAAGAACGACCAGACAATCACCTTCACCTCGTCGGCCCCGGCCGGCGCCAAGGTGGGAGGACCGACCTACGCGGTGACGGCGACGGCGACCTCGGGCCTGACCGTTGCGTTCACGATCGATGCGTCCGCCGCTTCGGTGTGCACGATCACGGGCTCGACGGTGTCGTTCATCGGGGTAGGGACGTGCGTGGTCAACGCGAACCAGGCCGGCGACGCCAACTACAACGCGGCGCCGCAGGTGCAGCAGTCGTTCCTGGTAGGCAAGGGCGACCAGACGATCGCCTTCACCTCCACGGCACCGATCAATGCCAAGGTGGGCGGCCCGACCTACAACGTCACCGCGACAGCCTCTTCGGGCCTGCCGGTGACCATCACGATTGACGCGTCGGCCGCCTCGGTGTGCTCGATCTCGGGCTCGACGGTCTCCTTCATCGGTGCCGGTACCTGCGTCATCAACGCCAACCAGGCCGGCAACGCCAACTTCAACGCGGCGCCGCAGGTGCAGCAGTCGTTCGCCGTGGCCAAGGGTGACCAGACCATCAGCTTCACCTCGACACCTCCGGCCGGCGCGACGGCGGCCGGACCGACCTACGCGGTGACAGCGACCGCAACCTCGGGCCTGGCGGTGGTCTTCACGATCGATGCGTCGGCCAGCTCGGTGTGCACGATCTCGGGCTCGACGGTATCCTTCATCGGCGGCGGGAACTGCGTCATCAATGCAAACCAGCCTGGGAATGGCAACTGGAACGCAGCACCGCAGGTGCAGCAGTCCTTCCCGGTGGTCAAGCAGAACCAGACGATCTCCTTTACCTCCTCGGCTCCGGTCGGTGCGACGGTGGCCGGTCCGACCTACACGGTTTCGGCGACAGCGACTTCCGGCCTGCCGGTGACGTTCACCATCGATGCCTCGGCCGCTTCGGTGTGCACTATCGCCAGCTCGACGGTGTCGTTCATCGGCGCCGGAACGTGCGTGATCAACGCGAATCAGGCTGGCAATGCGGCCTACAACGCGGCGCCGCAGGTGCAGCAGTCTTTCCTGGTGGTGAAGCAGAATCAGACGATCACCATCACCTCGACGCCTCCGGTCCTGGCTTCTATCGGCGGTCCGACCTACACCGTGACGGCTACGGCGACCTCGGGTCTGCCGGTGACGTTCACCATCGATGCCTCGGCCGCTACGGTGTGCACGATCTCGGGCTCGACGGTGTCGTTCACCGGCGGCGGAACGTGCCTGATCAACGCGAATCAGGCCGGCAATGGCACCTACAACCCAGCGCCGCAGGTGCAGCAGTCGTTCCCAGTCAACTTCCCGCCGCAGTTCACGACCAATCCGGTCAGCTACACCACGCCCGGCAACACGCAGTTGCACGTGGCTGGTGCGACGCTACCCGGCGTGGCCTCTTGGTCGGATCCGAGCGGGTTGTTCGCCAAATCGGGCCCTACCGATCCTGATAGCGTCCCAGGCCCCCTGAGCGTGGTGCTTTCCTCCGGCACCACAGTCAACGGTGGCAGTTACTCGATCATCAACGACACCGGCTCGTTCACCTACGTACCCGCCGCCGGCTTCACGGGGACGGACTCCTTCACCTTCCAGGTGACGGACACGCTGAGCACCTCCACCGGCACGGTGAACATCAGCGTCGGGACGCGCGTCTGGTACATCCGCGACGTGATCGACTCGAACAACTCCGCTGGCGGTGACGGCCGTTCGACCAATCCTTTCGACAGCATCGTGGCCTTCAACGCGGCGACGACGAACAACGGCGACATCATCTTCGTGTTCGAAGGGCAGACGGCCACGACGCCGCACATCGGGAGTATCACGCTCAAGGACGGCCAGAAGCTCTGGGGCCAGGGGATCGACCTTAACGTGCCTGGCTTCGGCACGCCGCTCGTGACCGCAACCAACAAGCCGAGGATCCGGACCACGACCCTCAGCACCAA
>DATLNC010000149.1:0-23450 GCA_035536935.1 Thermoanaerobaculia bacterium | reverse complement strand
GGACGCTCCAGCGGGACGCGCTGGAGGTCGGGCGAAACGCGCTGGAGCTCGGACGGCAGCGTCGGAGGGCGGGCAGGACGCGCTGGAGGCTCAGCGGCAGCCGACGCAGGGCGGGCGAAACGCGCTGGAGGGCGAGCGAGGGACGGTGAAGGTCGAGCGGCAGGCTCCCAGGGTCGAGCGGATGCCGGAGCACCCCCTCTCCAGCCCTCCCGGGACGATCCCTGATCAGTCGGCGAGCACCTCGGCCACGTAGGGGGTCACCAGCTCGGCCACCTTCTCCTGCCCCTTGGCCGTGGGGTGGATGCCGTCCGCCTGGTTGAGGTCGGCCACGCCTCCCACGCCTTCCAGGAGGAAGGGGACCAGGGGGACGTCCATCTCCTTCGCCAGATTGGGATACATGTCGGAGAAGCCCTTGGCGTACTCGGGGCCGTAATTGGGCGGGATCTGCATGCCCAGGAGGAGGACACGGGCGCCTGCGGCTTTGGCGCGGCGGACGATCTCGCGCAGGTTGTGATCGGCCTGCTCCAGGGGCAGACCGCGGAGGCCGTCGTTGCCGCCAAGGCCGACCACCACCACATCGGGCTTCTGGGAGAGCAGCCAGTCGAGGCGGGCCAGACCTCCCGCGGTCGTGTCGCCGCTCACTCCGGCGTTCAGCACCTTGACCGGGATGCCCTCCTCTTCCAGCCTCTTCTCCACCAGGGCCGGATAGGCCTGCTCCCCTCCCAGTCCGTAACCGGCGGTCAGGCTGTCTCCCAGGAAGACGACTAGCGGCTCGGTGTCTTCCGGGGTGGCTGCAGGGGCCGGAGCGGGTGGAGGGACGGGGGCGGCCGCCCTTGCGGGCAGCGAAGCACGATCTCCCGGACTGCAGCCTGCAGACAGGAGGAAGAGGACGAGTATCGAAAGCGTTGTGCGCATCAGGAGCTCCGTTCAGGGCCGCCGGCCGATGGTAAGCTCCCCGCCGCCGGCGGCGTTCTGAATAAGGAAAGGCTGGGGCCGGTCCCCGTATTCCTCTGCATGGACCAGATCACGATCCCAAGAATCGACATTCACCGCCTGACCCGCCGCCTCCCCTCGGGAGGCCGCGAGCTGACCATCCTCGACCAGGTCGACCTCGCGATCGGCGCTGGCGAGTTCGTGGCCGTCCTCGGCCCGTCGGGCAGCGGCAAGTCGACCCTGCTCGCCCTCATGGCCGGCCTGGACCGCCCCACGTCCGGCGAGATCCGCATCGACGGCGAGCCGATCCAGGACCTCTCCGAGGACGGACTCGCCCTGCTCCGGCGCCGCAAGATCGGCTTCGTCTTCCAGAGCTTCCAGCTCCTGGGCAACCTCACGGCGCGGGAGAACGTGCTCCTCCCGATGGAGCTGCTCGGCCTGTCCAACGCGGCCGTTCGGGCCGGCGAGCTGCTCGAAGCCGTCGGCCTCCAGGACCGCGGCCATCACTACCCGAGCCAGCTCTCCGGCGGCGAGCAGCAGCGGGTCGCGCTGGCCCGCGCCTTCGCCTCCCGGCCGGCCATCCTCCTGGCCGACGAGCCCACGGGCAACCTCGACGGCGCCACCGGCCGCATGATCCTGGAGATCCTGACCGGCCTCTGGAGCAGCGAGGGGACCACCCTTGTCCTCGTCACCCACGACCCCGCGGTCGCCGCCCTCGCCGACCGCCGCATCCACCTGCGCGACGGACGGATCGAAAGGGAGGAGACCACGGCGAAGCTGCAGCCGGCGGAGGTCCTTTCGTGAGCCCCCGGTTCTTCTTCAATACCCTGATCCGAGAGTCCCGCGGCGCGCGCGGCCGGCTCGCCTTCTTCGTGGCCTGCCTCTCCGTCGGCGTGGCCGCCGTGGTCGCGGTCGCGGGAATGTCCGCGAGCCTGGACGAGGGGATCCGCACCGAGGCGCGCCAGCTCCTCGCCGCCGACCTCGCCATCGAGGGACGGCGCCCGGTGCCCCCTGGCCTCGACCTCGCCAGGGCCGGCCTCGCCGGCGCTCAGCGCACCGACTTGAAGGAGATGGTCACCGTCGTCCTGGCGCGGACGAGCCAGGTCGTGGAGCTGCGTGTCGTGAACGGAGAGTACCCGTTCTACGGCGATCTGGAGCTCCGGCCGCAGCGACGCTTGAGCGAGTTGCTGGGGCCGGAGAGCGTCGTCGTCGGCTCCGAGCTGCTCTCGAACCTGGGGCTGCGCCAGGGGGACACGCTCCGCGTCGGGGGCGCGGTTTTCCGGATCGCGGGGGTGGTGCTCTCCGAGCCCGACCGGGTCAGCGTCTCCTTCACGATCGGGCCGCGGGTGTTCATGTCCGGCGAGGGGCTGGCCCGCACGCAGCTCGAGGGCAAGGGCAGCCGCGTCGGCCACCGGACGCTGATCAAGCTCCCGGCATCGTTCTCCACGGAGCGGCTGCCGCAGGCCAAGGAGCGCCTGGAGAGAGCCCTCGCGGACTCGACCTTCTACCAGGTCGAGACGTACAAGGAGGCGCAGCCCGCCCTGCGCAACAGCATCGACCGGGTGGACCGCTTCCTCGGTCTCGTTGCCCTGCTGTCGCTCTTCGTCGGCGGGATCGGGGTCGCCCAGAGCGTGCGCGCCTGGCTCTCCAGCCGGCTGGACGCCATCGCCGTGCTCAAGTGCCTGGGTATGCGTCCGCGCGAGATCTTCCCCCTCTACCTGGGACAGACCGCGCTCCTGGGGCTCGCCGGCAGCCTGGTCGGGATCGTCCTCGGCTCGGCCGTGCAGCTCGCCCTGCCTGGACTTTTCCCCGACCTGATCCCCACCGAGCTGGTCCGGCCCTGGCAGCCCACGGCCCTGCTGCGCGGGCTCGGTCTCGGGGTCGGAGTGGCCGTGCTGTTCAGCCTGCCTTCCCTCGCCACCGTGCTGCGGGTGCCGCCGGCCCGGGTCCTGCGCCGCGACGCGGAGCCGCTGCCGAGCCACCGCTGGGTCACGGCCGCCACCCTCATCGTGCTCGGGACCGGCATCTGGGTCATGGCCACGGCGCAGTCGCGCTCGCTCGACCTCGGCTCGCGCTTCACGGCCGGCATGGTCCTGGTGACAGCGCTGCTCGGGGGCGCCGCCCTGCTGATCTCCTGGATGGTCCGCCGCCTGCCCAGGGAGTCGCTGCCCGGCCGCATCTGGATGCGGCACGGCCTCGCCGCCCTGGCCCGGCCCGGCGCCGGAACGGTCAGCGCCATCGTGGCCCTGGGTCTCGGCGTGCTCGTCGTCCTCGGCATGTCGCTGGTCGAGCGCAGACTGTCCAGCCAGCTCGCCACGGCGATCCCTCCGGATGCGCCCAGCGCCTTCCTGATCGACATCCAGCCCGGCCAGTGGGCAGGCGTGCACGACATCCTCCGCAAGCAGGGCGCCTCCCGGGTGGACTCGGTGCCGGTGATCATGGCCCGCGTGTCCGCCATCGACGGCCGGCCGGTCGAGCAGCTCGCGGTTGCAGCCGAGGCGCGCAGAAAGCAGGAGGAGGAAGAGCCGGACGGCGAAGATCGCCAGGGGGCGCGCCGCTGGGCCCTCACCCGCGAGCAGCGCCTGACCTATCTGAAGGAGCTGCCGGCCGACAACCGGCTCGTGGAGGGGAAGCTCTGGAGCGATCCCGCACGCGCCGAGGTGAGCGTCGAGAAGGAGTTCGCGGACGACCTGGGCCTGCATCTGGGCTCGACGATCCGCTTCGACGTCCAGGGGGTGCCGCTGGAGCTGACCGTCACCAGCCTGCGCACCGTGGACTGGCAGACCTTCGGGATCAACTTCTTCCTGGTCGTGGAGCCCGGGGTGCTGGAGAAGGCGCCGCAGAACCGGCTCGCCGCGACCCGCCTCCCCCGGGGCAGCGAGCAGAGGGTCCAGGACGCCCTGGCCGCGGCCTACCCGAACGTCACGCTGATCCGGGTGCGCGAGGTCCTGGAGAAGATCTCCGGGGTGCTGGAGCGGATCGGGGTCGGCATCCGGTTCCTGGGGGGATTCACGGTGCTGGCCGGCATCGCCATCCTGGGCGGCGCGGTGAGCGCCGGCTCGGCCCGCCGCGGGCGCGAGGTGGCGCTCCTCAAAACCCTGGGAATGACCCGGCCCGGGGTCGCGGGCGCGTTCGCGGTCGAGTACGCCCTGATCGGCCTCGTGGCCGGAGTGATCGGCGCGGCTGGCGCGACCGTGCTCGCCTACATGGTGGTGACCCGCGGCTTCGAGCTGCCCTGGGAGATCCAGGCCTGGCCGGTCGCGTTGGCGCTCGGCGGCGCCGTGGTCCTCGCCGTAGGGGCCGGGCTCGCGGCCAGCGCCCGCGCCCTGGAGCGCCGGCCCATCGAGGTGCTCAGGGCCGAGTAGACCGTATCATCCAGAGAGCTGCGAGCAGGATCCCGATCAAGCCCAGGGAGCAGAGCTGGACGCCCCAGGTCCAGCCCGCGGGGCGGTAGTCCAGAACGACCCGGTGCCGCCCCGGCGGGACCTCGAAGCCCGCGAAGCCGCCGTTGACCCGCCGCACCTGCCCCTCGATCCCATCCCACTGCACGCGCCAGCCGCGGGAGTAGCTGACGCTCGAGACCACCAGGCCGCCCGTCCGGGTCTCCACATCGAGATCGAACCCGTTCGGCCGCACCCGGGCGATCCGCACCCCGCCCTCCTGTCCCTGCGGCGGACCGGCCGCTTCGGCATGGACCACCGACAGGGCCTGGAGGTCCGGGTTGGCGAGCGTCGCCTTCACCGCCAGGCTCGGGTCCGTCACCCGGTGGAACGCGGCCGGCATGTAGAAGAGCGGCAGGGGGTCCGGGTTCTGCCAGACCTTCCCTCCGACCCCGTTGAACACCAGGCGCCAGGGCCGCTGCAGGTGGCGGCGGTGCCGCGTCAACACATAGCGCACCCCGAGCTCGTCGAACCGCGAGTCCAGGTGGAGGGGGAAGCGCCGGTGGGAGATCTGGACGAGCTGGCCCACCGTGAAATCGGGCGCGAAGCTGCGGCCCACCACGAACGCCGGGGCCGCGGGCTGCATCGGATCGTTCGCCCGCACGTCCCAGAGGCCGTAGTAGGAGCCCAGGTTCGGCAGCAGGTCGCCGAACTCGGCCAGCACCCGGAACGGCTCCGGCGACCGCCGCTCTTCCTCGATCAGGAAGCGGAGGGCCGGCGGCGGCGACAGGTCGTAGATTGTAGGCAGGGCTGGGTGATAGCGCACCCCCAGGAGAGCCAGGTCGAGAGCCACGGCGGCGACCGCGATCCAGGGGAAGGCCGGCCGCAGCCGCGGCATCCTCAGCGCCAGCGCCGCGGCGGCGATCCCGAGGAGCGTCGCGCCCCACCAGAGCCACTGCCAGACCTGGAACTGGGGCAGCACCACGAGCAGGCCGGCGCCCAGCGCGAGCAGGAAACCGGCGGTCGCCCGCCAGCCGCGGCGGGACAGCTCCTCCAGGCCCAGCCCCGCCGCCAGCGCCACCGCCAGGACCCAGAACAGCCGCAGGCGGCCGTGCATCGCCATGCCCATGCCCGGCAGCGACATCACCAGCTCGTACAGCGGCGGAATCCGGAACGCCGCGAGTAGGGCGGCGAGCCCCCCGGCCAGCACCCAGGCGGCCCGGCCGCGCGCCACGAAAGCGCCGGCCAGCGCCAGCGCCAGCGTGACGATCCCCGCGTGGGTGCTGCAGGTCTCGTTGAAGTTGAAGTTGCCGATCCAGTTGTCGTCCCGTGGGCTGCCGTAGGCGAGCGGGTTGATCAGCGCCACCAGGAAGTCCCGGTGAAAAGGGACCGTGTGGATGGGGGACGGCACCCGGCGGACCACGGTCCAGCGCTCGCTCTCGGTCACCGCTTCCACGATCGGCAGCAGGTACGGGGCGGTCAGGCAGAAGGTGAGCGCCGCGGCCAGGGCGAGGCGGCCCAGGAACGCCTTCCGGGAGGGCCATTCCGGCTCGGCGCGCGAAAGCAGGAGGACCGCCGCCACGGCGCCGCTCACCACGGCCATGTGCGCCGCCGACTCCGGATGGCCGCTCAGGGCCATGCCCATCGCGCAGGCGACGAGCCCCGCGAACCCTCCCCGCTCTCCGCGGCGCAGAAGGAAGAGGCCCAGGAGCACGCCCGGCGCCCAGGTCACGGTCATGCCGATCGGGTGGTAGGCCCAGGAGATCTCGAAGCTCGAGAAGGCGAAGGCAAGAGCTGCGAGCGCCGCCCCCGCCTCGCCGGCGCCCAGCGCGCGCGCCAGGGCATGCATGAGCAGCAGGGCGAGCACGATCTGCCAGGCGGCGGCGACCGTGAGCGCCCGCAGCGTCGGCAGGGGCAGCGCCATCAGGTGGAGCGGCGCGAACGGCGCCGACTGCGCGTTGCCCAGGAGCGGCTGGCCGGTCCCCATCTCGTGCGCCCAGAGCGGCAGCTCCAGACTCAGGAGCCGGCGGCGGACCAGCTCGCGGAACGGGATCATCTGCGTGGGGATGTCCGTCATCAGCAGGTTGCCCGGCTCGGGCTCGCGCGGCAGCGTCTCGCGCCAGGGCGCCCAGGTGTAGGCGATGTCCGTGTGCACCTGGACCGCCGGGGTGGCGAGCGGGACCGCGAAGAAGAGCCCCGCGGCGAGCACGCAGCCGGCGGCGGCGCGGCGTGACACCTCGGGCCGCCACCAGCGCACGAGCGCCGCGATCAGGGCGCTGCCCAGCAGGAAGACGAGGACGTCCATGACGGCCATGACGGGAGGACTATTGTGTCATTCGTCGGGCTCTTCCGGCGCGTCCGGCCGGTCGAGCAGGTAGCTGACGGGGACGAACTCGTATCCCAGGGCCTTGGCCTTGGGGATCTCCTCCTCGAGGATGGCGAGCGTCTCCGGGTGGGGATGGCCGATGGCAACGGCCGCTCCCCGGGTACGGGCGAGCCCCAGCAAGCGATGGAACTGGGCGCGGATCGCCTCGGGGCTCGGGTCGGGGTCGAGGAAGACCTGGCGCTCGGCCGCGGGGAGCCCGAGCCGCGTGGCCACCCGGTAAGCCACGCTCTGCGCGCTGGTCCGCGAGTCCAGGAAGAAGAGCCCCCGCGACGAGAGCACGCCCAGGATCGTCGTCATCGACGGCTCGTCGGCGGACAGCCCCGATCCCATGTGGTTGTTGACCCCGGAGGCGCCGGGCACGGCCTGGAGCGCGGCCAGGGTGGACTGCCGGAGCTGCTCCGGCGTCATGCCCAGGCGGAGCGCGCCGGGGCCGGGGTCGTTGGCCGCGCCGGCCGGCTCCATGGGGAGGTGCAGGAGGATCTCGGCCCCGCGCTGCCGCAGTTCCGCGACCACCTCCGGCGTCTGCTCCTCGAACGGGAGCACGGCGTAGGAGAGGGGGACGTTCAGCCCCTCGATGGCATGGAGGTCGTCCAGGCTGCGGCCGAGGTCGTCGATGACCAGGGCGACGCGCCCGCCCTCGGCCGGCGCCGGCTCGGTAGCGGCGGCGATGGTCTCGACCTCGGAGGATCGCGCCTCGACTGCCTCGGGATTTTTCGGCTCCGCAACCGCGCGGCGAGGCTTGGCGGGCGCCTTCTCTTCCCTGGAAGGAGAAGGGCTCTCCGCCCGGGGGGGCTGCCCGTCAGAGGACAGGTCGCGAGATCCGATGTAATAGAAGAGCGCCCCGGCACCCAGGAGGATGCCGAGGAGCCAGAGGACAGACGGTACTGAGCGGGGTGAGCGGGAACGTCCGCGCAACGCGGAGCGTCGGCGGGGAGTCGGCCGGCGCGGCTGCACTCGTCAGTTCAGGCGGCTTTCTGCGCCGTCTCCGTCGCTTCGCCCCGCAGCCGGCGGACCGCGCGGCGAAGGATCAGCTCGGTCATCGGGACGTCCTTCTCCAGGTAGGTCCTGGAGCGCTCGTCCACGAGCAGGTCCGGCTTGAGGGCTTCCTGGAGCGGCTCCCGGTCGGGGCCGGTGTAGAAGGCCTCGGTGAACAGCAGGCGGCCGCCGGTGGAGAGATCGGCGGTGCCCAGGCGGCCGGCGTGGCCGAACGTGCGCTCGCCCACCAGCTCGGCCTTGAGCTTCTGGCGCAGGACGGTCGCGAGCACCTCGGCGGCGCCGAGCGTGCTGCGGTCCACCAGGACCACGACCTTCCCCTGCCAGACGGGCTTGTCAGAGCCGTTGTAGGTCTCCAGCTCCTTGTCGCGGCGCTTCAGGGCGCCCAGGTCGCCGCTGGCGAACAGCTCGGCAACCTCGTACGCCACGCTCTCCTCGCCGGAAGAGACGCCGCGCAGGTCCACGAGCAGGCCCTCGCGGGTCTTGTCGGCGTTCGCCTGCAGCAGCGCCTTCACCCGGTCCGCGGCCCCCTTCTCGAAAGAAGGGATGCGCAGCATGGACGCGCCCTCGACCTCGGAGAGGCCGACCGGCGGCGGATCGAACGGCTTCAGCTCGAACGACAGGGGGACGGCCTCGCCGACGCGGACCATCTCCAGGGAGACCTTGGTGCCCGGCTTGCCGGCCAGGACCTCCTGGACCTCCCACAGCGGCATGGTGCGGGTCGTGCGGTCGTTGACCTCGGCCACGATGTCGCCCGCCTTGACGCCGGCGGCCTCGGCCGGGCTCCCCTTCTCCGCGGCCACCACGTAGAGGATGCCGTGCTCCTTGAGCAGGACGAGACCGCTGTTGCGCAGGCCCACGGTCCGCGCCTCCAGGTAGGCGTCGATGTGCTTGGCCGGCACGTAGATCGAGAAGGGGTCCAGCGCGTCCGTGGTGCCATCCAGGGCGCCGGAGATCAGGGTGTCCATCTCGGGCTGATCGACGTAGGCCTGCCTGACGAGGCCCAGCACCTCGGTGAACACCGAGAGGTACTTGTAGAACGAATCCTCGTCGCTGGGCTCGTTGCGCTCCGCGGCCCTCAGGAGCGTGTCCCCGAGGATCGGCAATACGAGCAGGAAGGAGACGAGGAAGAAAATGACGCGGTTTCTACTCATGGGGCTCATGGACTGCTCACCTCAACCAGTGCAGGGGGTCGTCCGGCCGGTTCTCCACTCGGATTTCGAAGTAGAGCCTGTCCGACGCCAGCCCCACGACATCGCCTAAAGATACCATACCTCCCGCCCCCACCCTCAGCTCGGAGAGGCCTGCGTAGAGCGTGAACACGCGCCCCGGATGGTGCACGATCACCGTGGCTCCGTAGCCCTGGAACGGGGCGGCGTAGAGCACCTTGCCGGGGAACACGGAGCGCACCTCCGACGCCGTCTCCGTGGCCAGGCCGATGCCGTTGTGGGGCACGCGCGTCTTGTAGCGCGGATCGAGGCGGAAGCCGAACTTCTCGGTCACCTTGCCGGCGACCGGCCAGTCGAGCACGCCGCGGAACTGCTGGATCGGCTTGCCCGACAGCTCGGAGGTGCTGCGGCCGTAAAGGAAGTCCACGAGGTTGGAGAGCTTGCGCTCGCGGTCAGCGAGGGCGCCGGCCTTCTCGGCGAGGACGCGACCCTCCTGCTCCGCCCGCGCCAGGAGGACGGCCTTGCGCTGGCGCACCGCGGCGAGCTGCCGGCGGCGGGCCTCTTCCTGGGCGAGCCAGCGGTCGAGGTCCTCGCGCTGAGCCGCCAAGCGGTCGCGCTCGCGGGCCAGGCGCTGGCCGGTCTCCTGGTAGCGGACGACGGCGGTACGGTCGCGGCGGGCGAGGTAGCGCGCCAGGCGGATCGAGGGGAGGAGCCGCTCGTCGGGCCGCAGGGCGAGGAAGAAGCGCAGGTAGCCCTGACGCCCGAGGCGGTAGAGCGCGGCCAAGCGGCGGCGCAGCCCCTGCCGCGCCTGCTCCAGCGACGCGGTCAGCCGCGCCACCTCGCGCTCCCCCTCCTCCGCCCGGCGGACGGCGAGGTCGCGCGCGGCTTCGGATTCTTTGAGGCGCGCCTCCTGCAGCCGCAGCTCCAGGTCGGCTGCCTCCAGCTCGCCGCGCAGCCCGCTCTGAAGCTTCCGCGCCTCCCCCACCCGCGCCTCGAGCTTCGCGATCTCCCCGCGCAGGTTGTCGAGCTCCTGCTCGCGGGTGAGAGGCGGCTGCGGGACGACAGGCAAGGCCAGGGCGAAGAGGAGAGCCCAGGCGAGAAGGCGGCGCGGCATCAGGGAGAGATTGTAAAGGACATCAAGGACACCAAGGACCGCAAGGACATCAAGGACGAAAGCTCCCTTCCGGGGTCCTTGTCGTCCTTGGTGTCCTTGGTGTCCTTTCCGGGCTTTTACAACCCCAGCGACTCCACCAAAAAGCTCAGCTCGTCCGCGGCTTCCTCGATCAGCTTCGACACCGGCTTGCCGTTGCCGTGGCCGGCGCGGGGCTCGATGCGGATCAGCACCGGGGCGTCGCCGCCCTGGGCGTGCTGCAGGGCGGCCGCGAACTTGAAGCTGTGCGCCGGCACCACCCGGTCGTCGTGGTCCGCGGTGATGATCAGGGTCGGCGGGTAGACCGTCCCAGGCTCCAGGTTGTGGTACGGCGAGTACGCGTAGAGAACCTCGAACTCCTCGGGGCTGTCCGGCGAGCCGTAGTCCGACACCCAGCCCCAGCCGATCGTGAACTTCGGGAAGCGCAGCATGTCGAGCACGCCCACCCCGACCACCACCGCGCCGAAGAGGTCCGGGCGCTGGATCATCGACGCCGCGGTCAACAGCCCGCCATTGCTGAAGCCGGCGATGGCCAGCCGCTCCGGCGACGTGTAGCCGCTCGCGGACAGCCACTCGGCCACGGCGAGGAAATCGTCGAACGTGTTCTGCTTGCTCAGCTTGCTCCCCGCCTGGTGCCAGTCCTCGCCGTACTCGCCGCCGCCGCGCAGGTTGGCCACGGCGTAGACCCCGCCGCGCTCCATCCAGACCAGGCTGGAAACTCCGAAGCTCGGCGTCACCGACGTGTTGAAGCCGCCGTAGCCGTAGAGATAGACCGGGTTCGAGCCGTCCAGCTCCAGCCCCTTGCGATGGGTTAGGAACATCGGCACGCGCGTGCCATCCCGGCTCTCCACGAAGACCTGCCGCGTCTCGAACGCCTCGGGTTGGAAATCCACCTGCGGCTGGCGGAAGATCCGGCTCTCCCCCGTCTCCACGTCGTAGCGGAAGATCGTGGACGGCGTGGTGTAGCCGGTGAAGCAGTAGAACGTCTCGGGGTCGTCCGGCTTGCCTGCGAAGCCGGTGACCGAGCCCAGGCCGGGCAGATCCAGGTCGCGCACCGGCCGGCCGTCCGGCTCGAACAGGCGGACCCGGGCGTGCGCGTCCTTCAGATAGCAGGCGACCAGGCGGCCCTGAACCGTAGTGACCGACTCCAGCGTCTCCTCCGTCTCGGGGACGACTTCCCTCCAATGTTCCCTTGACGGGTCCCGCACGTCGATCTCGATCACCCGGCCACGGGGCGCGTCCAGGTCGCTGTGGAAGCGGAAGAGCGGCCCGTCATTGCCGGCGAAGAGATACGAGGCGTCGAAGTCCGGAAGGAGGTGCACGATCGGGGACCCGGGTGCCTGGAGGTCCTTGTAGAGGATGCCTTTCTCGCTCTCCGTCCCCTTCCACACCTGGATGATGAGGTAGCGGCCGTCATCGGTGACCAAGGGCAGGAAGCCCATCTCGCCGTCGTCGGGCCGGTGGTGGATCAACTCGTCTTCGGATTGGGGCATGCCCAGCCGGTGGCAATAGAGCTTCTGGAAGAAGTTGGCCTCCTCGAGCGGCCGCCCCGCCCGGGGCTCGTCGTAGCGGCTGTAGAAGACCGCGGCGCCGTCGCGGGTCCAGGCGACGGTGGAGAACTTCACCCAGCGCAGGTGGTCCTCCAGGTCGCGGCCGGTGTCCACGTCGCGCACCCGCCACTCCTGCCAGTCCGAGCCGCCGGAGGCGAGGCCGTATGCCACGCGCCGGCCGTCCGGGCTGACGCTGAAGGCGGCCATGGCGACGGTGCCGTCCGGCGACAGCTCGTTGGGGTCGAGCAGCACACGGGCCGGGCCGTCCAGCTCCTCCATGACGTAGAGCACGCCCTGGTTCTGGAGGCCGTCGTTGCGGACGAAGAAGTAGCGCCCGCCCTCCTTGACCGGCATGCCGTAGCGCTCGTAGTTCCAGATCGCCGTGAGGCGCTGCCGGATCTCCTCGCGCTCGGGGATGGCGCGCAGCCAGGCGGCGGTGACCCGGTTCTGGGCCGTCACCCAGGCGCGGGTCTCGTCCGAATCCAGGTCCTCCAGCCAGCGGTAGGGGTCCGCCACCGGCACACCGTGGTACACGTCCACCTGATTGCAGCGCAGCGACTCGGGATAGGGGAGGCGCTCTCCCGGCTGGCGTTCGAAGGTGGTCCGCATCCGCTCGTCGCTCCAGTCAGCGGACAGTGCCACCTGGGGCGCCAGGAACGGTGTCTTGTGGATCGGCATTCAACTCCCCCCTGAACATGACCAAACAAGAGTGTCGCGTCAGGCCTAAAAAAGGACTACAAATAACCCAACGACCGCAAACTCTTCAAATACTCCTCTCCCTGCTCGGAGGGACCCCGGCCCTGCCGCGGCTCTCCGTAACCCGGGACGGTCGACTGGGCCGGCGCCCATCGGCATCCCGCCGGAGGAGGAGGGAGCTCCCCGCTCTGCGGCAGCCCCAGGGCCCTGAGCAGCCCCGAAGCCACGGCCTCGGGCTCGATCTCTCCTCCACGGCCTGAACACCCCACCCGCCGCCAGATCAGGACCCGCCCCTGTGACCCCGCGCGGCGCCTCCCCGGGTCCAGGAGCACGACCACCGTCCCGAACCCCGGCAGCGCCCGCCCCAGCAGTGCGTCCGCGGCGGACAGCTCGGCGCGGACCAGGTCGGTGAAGGCCACATCCCCGCCGCTCCACCCGTCCGCGGCGATGTCGAGCCCGGGCAAGTAGAGCGCCGCGGCCTTAGGCTGGGTTGATCCCGCCCCGGCGAGCCGCTCCTCGAACACCCTGCGGTAGAACCGGTCTGGCAACAGAGCGCGTTGGAGGACCGAGGCCAGAGCGGCGGGAGGCAGGGCGGCGGCCAGCCGCGGCTCCCTCCCTTTATCTATCCTGGTGCGCCTCACGAGGTTTTCGGCCTCTTTTTTCTCCGACTCCGGCGCGATCGCTCCGCGCGTCCCCTCTTCCAGGAGCTGAAAAGCGCCATGGGCCACCACCAGGCCGGGCAGGGGCTCGGCCGGGAAGGTCCCCCACCAATTGACGGAGAGCACCGGCGAGCCGCCGCGGGAGGCGAGCTCCCAGACCGCGAATGCGCGCCGCCGGTTGGCGAGCACGGGCCGGTACTCGGCCAGCCCGAGCGGCACCTCCACCCGGCTCCACCAGAGGCGGACCGGGACGTTGCGGGCCAGCGGGGTCTCGACCCCCAGCGGCCGGAAGCTGTCGAGGGACGTGACGCCGTGGTCGGGACCAGGAATGCCGGTCGCCACCGCGGTCCAGAAAGACGCCGGCGGCTCATCCTCGCGCGTATAGCGGAAGACCCTGCCGCCCTCCCGCGCCAGCCGGCCCAGCGTGGGCAGGTCGCCCACGGCGAGCAGGTAATCCAGCTCCTCGGGCAGCACGCCATCGATGCCGAGGAGGAGGACCCTGTCTCCTGGAGACATCGGCAGCGTCGCAGGCGCTCTCACCGGCTCGCGCCGGACGGACTGCACCGCCGGCACCGTCAGCAGGAACGCCGCCGCCACGATCGCGATCCCCAGGCCCCTCCTGGAGAACAGGCGGGTCTGGGGAGTGGTGTCGGTGAAGCGGATCGCCAAGGTGAGCAGGCCTTGATACACCAGGCGGACCAGGACCGCGACCGCGAGGGGCGCAGCCAGGGCCAGGACCACGAGGAGCGTGCGGTTCCCCTCGTGGACCAGCTCCCGCGCGCCGAGGAGGACCAGGCCGAGCGCCGCGGCCCCCGCCGCCGCCGCCGCGGCCAGCGAGACCGCCTCGATCCGCTTCACGTGGTAGAGGCGGATCACCAGGAGGACGACCCCGCACAGGGCCAGGAAGCCGAGCCCGGCCGCGAAGGAAATCGGCGGGAACAGGTGGAGGAAGATCGCCACGACATCCAGGGGGGAGGACGAGAAGCTGCCGTTGGCCGCCACCAGCGCGAGCGCCAGCGCCGCGGCTGAGACGCCGCCGGCGAGCAGGGCGACCCGGGCCGTCAGGTAGACGACGGTGCGCAGGGGCGCGCGCGGGCGCATCGCGTCCTGCAGCAGGAAACGCTCGAAGCCGTGGTCGAGATATCCGAGCCGCCGCAGCTCCGAGCGGACCTCATCGAGATTTTCCCCCGGCGTCATAACGGCTAGTCTATCCTCCATGGCAGACCCCGATGTCCTGATCCGGCCGCTCAGGGAGATGCCGGAGGCGGGCCGCCTCCTGGCCGGCGCCTTCAAGGATGCCTGGCCCGACTTCTTCGCGGACCGGCAGGTCGAGGAAATCGAAGAGGCCATGTTCGTTGCATCGCCCAGGGACAGCGAGCTGCCGGCCATCCTCGTGGCCTCGCAGGACGGCCGGGTCGCGGGCACGGTCGCCCTGCGGGCGCGCTCGGTCGAGACCCACGAGCACCTGGGCCCCTGGGTCACCGGCCTTTGGGTCACGCCCGACCTCCGCGGGCTCGGCCTCGGCCGCGATCTCATGCACGCCATCGCGGCAGAAGCGGCGGCCCGGGGGTTCCGGGAGATCTACGCCGTAACCAACACCGCGCGCGGGCTCTTCGAAAAGCTGGGCTGGGCGGCGCTCGAGGACATCCTTTATCACGGGGAGGAGGTCACGCTGTACCGTGGGGGAATGAACGGGTAGCGCCCTCAAACGAGTGGGTAGAGAAGTCTACCCAATGATGGAGTCCGCCCATCGACTGGGTAGGGACCGGAAATGAGTGTTTTGTGTCCTGCATTGACTGGGTAGCCATGCCTACCCGGTGGGTAGAGGGGTCTACCCACTCATTTCCGCCGCCAAACGTTCCCTCAGCGCTTCCAACGGCTCGTTCGCATAGGCAATCGCCGTCCCCGAGCCCCAAACGGGTCCGGGCCAGGCCGGATCGGTTGCGAACCGGGCGACAACATGCACGTGGAGCTGCGGCACCACGTTCCCGAGAGCTCCCACGTTCAGCTTGTCCGGCTGGAACAACCGCTTCAGCACCTCGCCCGCCCGCGCGATCTCCTCGATCAGCGCAGCCCGGTCTGCCATCGACAGCTCATGGATCTCCCGCACACCCTCCCGCTCCGGCACCAGGATCAGCCAGGGAAAACGGCGGTCCTTCATCAGCAGCACGCGGCAGAGCGGCAGGCGGGCGAGCTCGACGGTGTCGCGGGCGAGCGTGGGGTGGAGGTCAAAGGGCATGGCGCAGAAAGGGGCGGATTCTCCGCAGGAGCTCATCGGCGGCAGTGTAGTTGATGGCGTGGCCGGCGCCGGGGATCACGCGCACGCCGTCCGCGCCCGCCAATCGCGCCACCTCTTCGGCCCAGCGCTGCGGCACGATGGCGTCGTTCTCCCCCCGCAGCACGAGGATAGGGACCTCGATCCGCGGCAGCTTGTCCTCGATCCGGTCGGCGAGCATGTGCCTCATCTCGCGGTAGAGCGCTAGCGGGCCGGCGCGGACGTAGTCCCATGCCACGACCAGCACCAGCGAGGGCCTCTCCGCCCAACTGGTCCTGACGAGGCGCAGCAGATGAGGCCAGATCCTGCGCGCCCCGGCATCGGCCGTCGGACCCACCAGGATCAGGCGGTCCACCCTCTCCGGCTGGCGGACCGCGAGCTCGGCGACGGTCTGGCAGCCCATGGAGTTGGCCAGGAACACCGCCCGCCCGATGCCCACGGCGTCCATCCATCTGCCCAGGACACGGGCGAGCTCCGGAACGCTCAGCGTCCGCGCGGGATCGCCGCTCCGGCCGTGGCCGGGCAGGTCCGGGGCATAGACCGAGACCTCCGCCGCCAGCCTCTTCGCGATCGGGACCATGTAGAGGCTGGAGACTCCGAGGCCGTGGACCAACACCACCGGAAGCCTCAGGTCCCGGGGATACCGGGAAACCCGCGCATGGATGCGCAGGCCGTCCACCCGGGCCCAGCGATGCTCCAGCGCCGCCTTCGGCTCCTTCGGCCGGCCCACCCAGGGCCGGGACCTGCGGCGCCGGAGTATTGCTATGGAGGTAACGGAGGCCCCGGCGAGGGCGGTCAGGATCAGCACGCGCTTGTCCCGGCGTTTGTCCCGAATCATAACGGCGGACCGCTGCACGTCGGATGCCGGTCCGATACAATCCGCGGTCCCATGAAGGCTCTGAGAAGACTGCGCGCCTACGCGGCAGCCGGGGTGGGCAACTTCGCCGCCGGGTTCGACGTGCTCGGCGCCTCCCTGGCGCCGGTGGACGGGAGCCTTTGGGGCGATGTGGTGGAGATCGAAGCCGCGGACTCGCCGCGCTTCGCGGTCGCCGGACCTTACGCGGACCGGCTGCCGTCCGATCCAGCCGACAACCTCGTGGTGCGGACGCGGGACCTATTCGGAGAGATCGTTCCGCTCCCCCCTCTGACCCTCACCCTCCACAAGGGCCTACCGGTGTGCAGCGGCCTGGGATCGAGCGCCGCGAGTGTGGCGGCCACGGTCACGGCTCTGAACGCCTGGTGCGGAGAGCCGCTGGACCGGGAAGCGCTCCTCGACGTCGCCGGCAAGGCCGAGAGCCTCGCTTCCGGCTCCGTGCACCTGGACAACGTGGCGCCGGCGCTCCTCGGCGGCCTGATCCTGATCACGTCCTCGGGGCTGCCCCGTGGGCTTCCCTTCCCCGCGGACCTGCGCATCGTGGTGGCGAGCCCGGCCATCTCGCTCGCGACCCGGGAGGCCCGCCGCGTGCTCCCCCGCGAGGTGCCTCTTTCCCTGGCCGTGGCGCACGCCGAGAACCTGGCCGGGTTCGTTCACGCCCTGCACACGGACGACCGGGCTCTCCTCCACGCCACCCTGCGGGACCTGCTCGCCGAGCCCTGGCGGGCGGACCTGGTTCCGGGCTTCCGCGAGGCGCAGGCGGGCGCCCTCGAAGCGGGAGCGCTCGGATGCAGCCTGTCGGGATCGGGACCGGCGGTCTTCGCGGTCTCCAGGGAGGAGGACGCCCCCGCGGTCGCCGACGCCATGGAGGGGTTCGGAGCCGTGCGGATCTGCCGCCTGGACCTTCGCGGAGCGCGCGTCCTGTGATCCTCCGGAGTACCCGCAATCCACGCCATACCGCCACTTTTGGCGAGGCCATGATCCGCAACCTCGCTCCCGACGGCGGGCTCTACGTCCCCGTCTCCTTTCCCTACTTCGCGGATGTCGATCATCTCCTCTCCCTCCCTTGGGAGGAGCGTTGCGCGGAGATCCTCTCCCGCCTGCTGGGAGACGAGTACGAGGAGACCGACGCGTTCGACTTCCCCGTGCCCGTGGACCCGGTAGGGGCGCTGGAGCTGTTCCGTGGACCGTCGCTGGCGTTCAAGGATTTCGGAGCCCGCTTCCTTGCTCGTATGCTGAAGGGGGACCGCACCATCCTCACCGCCACCAGCGGCGACACCGGCGCGGCGGTCGCCCGGGCGTTCTGGAGACTGCCCGGCATCCGCGTGGTGGTGCTCTATCCCAGGGATCGGGTGACCCCGCTCCAGGAGCGGCAGTTCGCCAGCCTCGGGGACAACGTGCTCGCGCTCGCCGTGGACGGCGCCTTCGACGACTGCCAGGCACTGGCCAAGGCCTGTTTCGCGGACCCGGAGCTATCCAGGGAGCTGGGCCTCACCTCGGCGAACTCGATCAACGTGGCCCGTCTGCTTGCCCAGACCCTCTACTACTTCGAAGGGGTGGCGAGGGTTGGCGGAAAGCCGCCCGTGATCGCGGTGCCCAGCGGCAACTTCGGCAATCTCTGCGCCGGCCTCTGGGCCTGGAAGATGGGCCTCCCGGTGCGTGCCTTCGTGGCTGCCACGAACGCGAACAGGACGGTCCCCGATTTTCTGGAAACAGGCGAGTACCGTCCCCGGCCCAGCGTGGCCACGCTCTCGAACGCCATGGACGTCGGAGCCCCGAGCAACTGGGAGCGGATTGCCGACCTGCTGCAGGGAGATTGGCAGATCCTCCGCTGGGGCAGCCTGGACGACGAAGGTACCCGGGCAGCGATCCGGGAGCTCGACGCCCGCGGCTATCTCGCCGATCCCCACGGAGCCGTGGCCTGGGCGGTCCTGAAGAAGAAACTACTTCCTGGGGAGACCGGCCTCTTCCTCGCCACCGCGCACCCCGCCAAGTTCAAGGAGAGCCTGGAGCCGGTGCTGGGCCGGGAGATCCCGCTGCCCGAAGCTCTGGCCGAGTTGCTGGAGAGGCCGTTGCTGACCGAGCCGCTGGAGAACAACCCGGAGTCACTGAAGCGCCGCCTGCGGAGCTAGCGCAGCGCCCGCGACAGCCGCCGCAGCCCCTCCCCCACATCCTCGGGGAGCACCGCGAAGCCCAGCCGGAAGTGCCGGGGAAACTCGAAATACCGCCCCGGCACGATCGAGGTCTCCAGCGGCCGCAGCCGATCATGCAGCGGCTGGCTGTCCTCTTCCTTCCGCAGGCGCGGGAAGACCTTCATGGCGCGCGGCGGGACCACGCAGTCGAGCAGATCCTCGTGCTCGCGCAGGAACTCGTGGATCATCCGGATGTTGGGGTCCAGGATCGCCCGTGTCCGCGCCTCCAGCCTCGGGAGCTGCCGGAACGCTGCGACGGCCAGGCTGTCGCTCGGCACCGACCCCACGGAGCCCATGAAGTCGCGGGCATGGCGCATCTGACGAGCAACTTCCGGCGCGCAGAGCACCCAGCCGCAGCGCAGGCCGGAGAGGCCGTAGCACTTGGTCAGGCTGCTCGTGGCGAGGACGTTCGGCCCCAGGTGCACGTGGCTCCGGCTCCCCACGATGTCCTGATAGACCTCGTCCACCAGGACATGCGCGCCTCCGGCGATCCGCACCGCCTCGGCCATTTCCTCCACGGGCAGGAAGACGCCGCTCGGGTTGTGCGGGTTCGTGATCACCACCATGCGCACCCGGTCCGACATGGCTTTCCGGAGACCGTCGAGGTTCAGGTGATAACCGTCCTCGAACCGGCGGGCGAACCGCCGGACCTTCGCGCCGAGGAACTCCAGCGCGGCCAGGAGCGGCTCATAGGTGGGCTGCTCCACGAGCACCTCGTCCCCGGGCTCCAGCAAGGCGGCAAAGGCGAGGAAGTTCGCGCCCGAGGTGCCCTCGGACGGCACCACCTGCTCCGGCGCCACCCCATACTTCGCCGCGATGGCTTCGAGGAGCGGCGGATAGCCGTCCCGGTTGGGACCGTTCACCAGCACATCGTCAGGCTGCAGCTCCAGGTCCTCGGTATTGACGCCCAGGATGCCGCTGTTGGCCAGGTTGTAGCGCGCCGCGGCGTGCTCCTTGGCCCAGCGCATGTACACGCTGCCCTTCATGCCTTCCGTCTCCAGCTCCAGAACAGGTAGACCGGCACGCCCAGCAGCAGCACTCCGCTGGCGGCCAGGGCGTTCCGGGGGTTCGCGTAAAACTGATTGATCACGATCGCGGCCCCGGCGAGCGTGAACAGGATGGGCACGAGCGGGTAGGCCGGCGTGGGATACGGCCGCGCCGCATCGGGCCGCGTGCGCCGGAAGACGATCAGCGCCACCCCGGCCAGGGCGAAAAAGATCCAGTCGGCGAACACCGCGTAGTCGAGCAGCCGCTCGTAGCTTGTCAGGGCGAAGGCACCGGCGAGCACGCCCTGGAGCAGGATGGCCGCCGTGGGCGCGTGAAAGCGGGGGCTCAAGCGCGCCAGCGAGCGGAAGAAGAGCCCGTCCGCGGCCATGGCGTAGTAGACCCGCGGCGCGGAGAGCAGCGACAGGTTCAGGAAGCCAAAGGTGGAAACTACGATCAGCAGGCTCACGGCCTTCGCGCCGGCCTCCCCCATCAGCCGCTCGGCCAGGTCCGCGGCGGGCGTCTTGGTGGCGGCGAGGCCGGGCGCGCCGAGCACGTGTACATAGGCCACGTTCACGCCCACGTAGACCACGATCACGCAGGCCACCCCGATCAGGATCGCCCGCGGCAGGTTGCGCTCCGGCTCCTTCACCTCCTCGGCCACGAAGTTCAGGTTCTGCCAACCGCCGTAGGCGAACATGGCCGGCACCAGCCCGGCGAAGAAGGCCGAGACCAGCGGAAAGCCGGAGAGGCCGGAGGGCACGGCCGGCTCGAAGACGAGCCCCGAGTTGATCCCGAGATTGGGCGTCACCAGAAAGGCCCCGACGATCAGGACCCCGAGCGCCAGCGTCTTGGTGAAGGTGATGACGTTGAGCACGATCGCCCCGGGCTTGATCCCCAGGGCATGGAATCCGGCAAGGCCCAGGAGCATCGCTACGGAGAGCGCGGTCGTGCTGGCCGGCGACAGACCCACCAGCCGTGACGAGTACTGGCCGAGCGCCACGGCCACCGCCGCCGTGGCCGCGGACTGGACGATCAGCAGCAGCGACCAGCCGTGGAGAAAGGCCACCAGCGGATGGAAAGCCTCGCGGAAGAAGGCGTACTGCCCGCCGACCCGCGGCACCACCGTGGAGAGCTCCGCGAAGACGAAGGCGCCGAAGAGCGCGATCACTCCGCCCGCCGCCCAGACGCCCAGGATCAGCAGCGGCGTCTCCACCGTGCGCGCCACCACGTACGGGTTGATGAAGATGCCCGACCCGATCATCCCGCTGATGGCGATCATCGTGGCGTCGAACAGCGTCAGGCGCCGGGAGAAGCCCGCGTTCGGCTCGCTCATGCGCTAGAACTGCTCGTAGCTCGGCCAGTTCGGATCGATCTGGTCGAGCAGGCTCCGGCAGACCACGTCCGGCACTCCCGCCTCAACGAGGCGGCGGACCCCCAGCCATCCGGGCTCGTTGATCAGGACCTTCCACGAGCCCTCTTCCCAGCGCAGCAGCGCCTGGCCGCCCGTGTTATTGCCCGTGTTGCCGGTATTGCCGCGGGTCCAGGTGGCGAGCGCATACACGGAGTCGAGGGCGATCTGCTCCAGCTTGATGGGCTCGGGTACCCCGGTGCCCTCATACGTGTCATGGAGCAGGGCCTGCTGGATCGCCGCCTTGTGCAGGGCGCTCGGCGGCACCGGATTGATCATGTCGGCCGTGCGCGCGCTCTGCGTGCAGCCGGCCACGCTGAGGAGGCCGAGGAAGGCGAGAGAGATGAGGACGGAACAGCCCTTTCTCATGCCGTTTTCCATGATCTCTCCAAATTCTGTCCGGATCAACCGTTCGCCTTGAGCTCCGCGATCACCATCCGGATCTGCTGGTCGGGCTCGTCCATGAGCGGGATGCTCCCCGCGCCCTTGTGGCCGCCGCCGCCATAGCGCGCGGCGAGCTCGCCGACGTTGGTGCGGCAGGTCCGGTTGAAGATGCTGTGCCCCACGAGCAGCATGGGGAACTCGCGGTTGGGTCCCCAGTGGACGCGTACCGAGACGTTGACGTCGGGGTAGATGGCATAGACCAGGAAGCGGTTGCCGATGGGCACATGGTCCAGGGACCGGAAGTCGGTGATCACCACGTTGCCGTCAACCCGGCTGCAGGCCTTGAGCTCCTCGATGAAGCGCTCGTTCTCGCTGTCCAGGATGTCGCAGCGGCGCTTGACGCCCGGGTCGCTCAGCACGTGCTCGATCGGCGTGCCGATCTTGAGCAGGTCCACCAGGTGGAGGAAGTAGCTTTCGAAGGTGCCCATGCCGGTGCGGCCGTCGATGGTGAACCCGAGCTTGATGTAGCCCTCGGGCGCGAGCACGTCGTCGGGCGTCAGGTTGGCCGAGTCCAGCCGGTCGGTCTCCCGCACCAGCTCCTTGAACTGGGGCATGGCCGCCTCGCCGCCGTAGTACTCGTACACCAGCCCGGCCGCGGACGGCGCCTCCTTGAAAGCGCCCCGGACCTCTCCCAGGGGAACGTTCGCCGTGGCCGTGTGCAGGTGGTGATCGAACCACATGGCGCAGTTCGGATGGTAGGGCAGGTTGGCCACGATGTCGTCCGGCCGGATGTCCGCCCGGCCGTCCGTGATGTCCTGGGGGTGGATGAGCGCGATGCCGGTGACGTCCTCGTTGAGGGTCAGCAGCACGGCGCAGGTGAGCCCGTCGAGGTCTCCGCGTGTGACGAGTCGCATGATTGATGAGGATTATACTGTCCCTCCCCTGCCGTTTCACGGCACCGGAGAGAATATGAACCGGCCTTACGCTGTACCCGAGCCCTCCGGCTGGAGCCCGACATCCTGGCAGAGCCTGCCCGCGACGCAGCAACCCGTCTATCCGGACTCGGAACGGCTGCATCAGGTGCTCCACGAGCTCTCCTGCCTGCCTCCCCTGGTGACCTCCTGGGAGATCGAGCGGCTCAAGACGCAGCTCGCGGAGGCCGCCCGCGGCGAGCGCTTCCTCCTCCAGGGGGGCGACTGCGCCGAGACCTTCGCGGACTGCACCTCGCCGATCATCACGAACAAGCTCAAGGTCCTGCTCCAGATGAGCCTGGTGCTGGTCCACGGCATGCGCAAGCGGGTGATCCGGGTGGGGCGCTTCGCCGGCCAGTACGCGAAGCCGCGCAGCGACGACCAGGAAAGGCGGGGCGACGTCTCGCTCCCTTCCTATCGGGGCGAGCTGATCAACCTCGCTCCCTACACGCTGGCCGACCGCACGCCGAACCCCGAGCTGATGCTGCGCGGCTACGAGCGCTCGGCCCTGACGCTGAACTTCATCCGCTCGCTCATGGAGGGCGGCTTCGCCGACCTGCATCACCCCGAGTACTGGGATCTCGACTGGGTCCAGCACACGCAGTACGCCGAGGAGTACCACCAGCGGGTGAAGGCGATCCGCGACTCGATCTGGTTCACCGAGACGATCATGGGCCAGCGCAACCGGGAGCTCAGCCGGGTCAACTACTTCACCAGCCATGAGGGGCTCCACCTGCTTTACGAGCAGGCGCAGACCCGGCAGGTGCCGCGGCGCGCGGAGTGGTACAACCTCTCCACCCACTATCCCTGGCTCGGGATGCGCACCGCGGTGCTCGGCGGCGCCCACGTCGAGTACTTCCGGGGGATCGCGAACCCGATCGCGGTCAAGGTCGGGCCGGCCATGACGCCGGAGACGGTGCTGGCCCTGGCAGAGGTCCTCGACCCGCACCAGGAGCCCGGCCGCCTGACTCTGATCCACCGCTTCGGGCAGAAGAAGATCGCCGCCGGGCTGCCGCCGCTGATCGAGGCCATGCGCCAGGCGGGACGCACCGTGCTCTGGGTCTGCGATCCGATGCACGGCAACACCGAGAACACCTCCAGCGGGGTGAAGACCCGGCCGTTCAACCACATCCTGTCGGAGCTGGAGCAGGCCTTCGACATCCACGCGGCCTGCGGTTCTTACCTGGGCGGGGTTCACTTCGAGCTGACCGGAGAGAACGTGACCGAGTGCGTGGGCGGCGCCCGCGGGCTCTCCGAGCACGACCTGCAGCACGCCTACCATTCGACCGTGGACCCGCGGCTGAACTATGAGCAGGCGCTGGAGATGGCGCTGCTGATCGCGCGGCACGGGGAGCGTTAGGAAAGAGCCCCCTCCCCAGCCCTCCCCCGCTGCGCGGGAGAGGGGAGCCGCTACCCTCTGCATCACACTACCGCTGCCAATCC
>DATLNC010000148.1:0-2420 GCA_035536935.1 Thermoanaerobaculia bacterium | reverse complement strand
GTCCTTGGGCACCCAGATGCGGCCGTCGTTGCGCAGCGACTCGCTCATCAGCGTGAGCTTGGACTGGTAGTCGCCCGACGCGGGGATGCAGGTCGGGTGGATCTGCGTGAAGCAGGGGTTCGCGAAGAGCGCGCCGCGGCGGTGGGCACGCCAGGCCGCCGTCACGTTGGAGCCCTTGGCGTTGGTCGACAGGTAATAGACGTTGCTGTAGCCGCCGGTCGCCAAAACCACGGCATGACCGGCGTGGCGGTCGATCTTCCCCGTGACCAGGTCACGGGTGATGATGCCGACCGCGCTGCCGTTGTCCACGACCAGGTCGAGCATCTCGGTGCGCGGGTACATCTGGACCATGCCCGAGCCGATCTGGCGCTCGAGGGCCTGATAGGCGCCGAGGAGGAGCTGCTGCCCCGTCTGGCCGCGGGCATAGAACGTACGCGCCACCTGAGCGCCGCCGAACGAGCGGTTGTCGAGCAGGCCGCCATATTCGCGGGCGAAGGGAACGCCCTGCGCCACACATTGATCGATGATGCTGAGGGACAGCTCGGCGAGGCGGTGGACGTTGGCCTCACGGGCGCGGAAGTCGCCGCCCTTGACCGTGTCGTAGAACAGCCGGAACACGCTGTCGCCGTCGTTGTGGTAGTTCTTGGCCGCGTTGATGCCGCCCTGCGCCGCGATCGAATGGGCGCGGCGCGGCGAATCCTGGAAGCAGAAGCACTTCACGTTGTAGCCGAGCTCGCCGAAGCTGGCGGCCGCCGAGGCGCCGGCCAGGCCGGAGCCCACCACCAGGATGGTGAACTTGCGCTTGTTGTTCGGATTGACGAGCTTCACGTGGTTGCGGCGCTCCAGCCACTTGGCCTCCAGGGGACCGGCAGGGATCTTGGAGTCGAGGGAGCCGATCATGGCGGGAGTCTCCTAGCGCACCAGGCCGGTCATCACGGCCAGAGGGAATGAGATGTTGCCGAGGGTGATCAGCCAGGCAAAGCCATGGGCGAACCAGCTCCGCCAGGGATTGAACCGGGGCTGGCTCCAGCCCAGCGACTGAAAGAGGCTCCAGAGTCCGTGGTACAGGTGCATCCCCAGCGCGATGTTGGCCACGATGTAGAACAGCGACACGTACCAGAGGCTGAAGCTGGCCACGAGGTTCTCGTAGGGCCGCCCCTCCTGAAAGCTCGGGTTCAGATGGCCCGTGGTGAAGTCGAGGAGGTGGTAGACGATGAAGAGAACGACGATCACCCCGCCCCAGCGCATGGTCCGCGAGGCGTAGTTGGTGTGGTTCTTCTCCTTGTGCTCGTAGCGCGAGGGCCGGGCCGCTTTTGCCATTTGGGTGAGCGACCAGGCTGCCCAGATGTGCAGCCCGACGCTGGCGAGCAGCACGAGCCGCGCGACCCAGAGCAGGGCGTAGGCCGGAACCGCCGGGCTGCCGATGTGCCGGAGGAACTCGCCGTATTCCGCCATGTGGTCCGCGCCCAGGTAGACCTTCAGGTTGCCCACCATGTGCACGAAGACGAAGCCGAAGAGGATGATGCCGGTGACGGCCATCACCGCCTTCTTGCCGACTGCCGATCGAGTGAGATCCGCGAACCAGGACATGCTTTCCCCTCTTGGATGCCGCATCGCGACGCGGGCCTATCCTATGCCATCCGGGGCCACTTTGTGAAACCCGTCACAAGGAGTTGATCCCATTCCCCCTCTCCTCACCGGCCTCCGGCCGGGCAATCCCCCGTGCCGGGGGAGAGGGAGCTCAAGCAGGCGCTCGCCGACGACGACGGCGACGGGGGCGGGGACGGGCCGCCTCGGCTTCCGCTCCCGGCTTGAGCGGAGGCCGTCTCCGGGCCGCGGCGTCCCACTCTTCCAGAGCCTCTTCGCCCCCGCCAGTGGCTTCCACGAGGATCTCGAAGAGCAGGCGGGCGTCGTCGAAGTAGGGCTTGCGCGTGAAGCGCACCCGCTCGGGGAGGCTCCACTTGGGCTCGCAGAGGCGCTGGAAGCCGACGAGAGCCTGGATGATCTGCTGTGATTTGAGGTTGGAGACGGTGAAGCGCGAGAGGAAGGGCGTGACCTCTTCCTGGATCATCGTCTCGATCGCGGAGCGGCTCATCGGCCTCTGGTCCAGGGCCTCGATGTCGTAGCGCCGCACGATCACCTTGGGCAGGAGCAGGGCCGCGAGAAGCCCGATGTCCGAGAGCTGGCGACCGCCGCGCACCATGCCGTCGATGACCGGCAGGATCTGGCCGAAGTTGCCGAGCCCGCGCTCGCTGGCCGCGACCATCGCATACGCCTCGGGGAGCAGGACTTCGAGGAGCCCTAGGTCGAGCATCCACTGCATGGCGGCGCCCGCGTGGCCGCAGCGCAGGAGCTGGGCGATCTCCTCGGTGACGCGGGCCGGCGAGGCCTTGTCCAGCTCCTTGCGGTGGCGGTGGATC
>DATLNC010000147.1:0-3657 GCA_035536935.1 Thermoanaerobaculia bacterium | reverse complement strand
TGGGCCGCCGCCGGCCGAGCAGCGTCCAGACCGCCGCCGCCGCCAGCGCGAGGACGAGATAGCAGAACACCTGAACGTAGTTGTAGGTCGTGTCCCCGCTGCCGTTGGGCTGGACGGTGATGTCGACGTGGAACGCGTGCTGGCCGACCCAGGGCACGACCGCGTTCCAGAGGTTCTGGTAGGGCACGGTGGCCATTCCGACGTAGGGAATGACGTCCAGGGGGAACGGAAAGATGTACAGGAACAGGTACGCGAACAGGAAGCGGAAGAGCATCCGCTTCACGGGTCCCCATGCGGGCTCGGCAGGCCTCGGCTCCATTGTCCTCTCCGTAGCCAGATCGTTACGGCATCGATCGGATTTGGAGAGGATTATAGAGGACTTGCCGCCTGGATGCTTGAATTCGTCGAAGCGCCGAACCCGCGCTCCAGGATGCGCTCGGCCCCTTCCAGGTCGAGGGCCTTGCTGAGCAGGTAGCCCTGGCCGTAGTCGCAGCCCATGGCCTTGAGCCGCGCGAGCTGGCCCTCCGTCTCGATCCCCTCGGCCACCACCTCCAACTGAAGGCTGTGCGCCAGCCCGACCACGGCGCGCACGATCTCGTCCCGGTCGCCCTCAGGCCCCATGCCGCGGATAAAGGAGCGGTCGATCTTCAGGACGTCGACCGGGAACTGCTGGAGGGAGCTCAACGACGAGTAGCCCGTCCCGAAGTCGTCGATGCACAGGCCGATGCCCAGGGACTTGAGGTGCCTCAGGAGCTCCGCGGCGGCCTCCAGGTTCTCCAGGATCGAGCTCTCCGTGATCTCGAGCCGCATGCACTCCGGCGGCACTCCCGTTTCTTCCAGGCACGAGTGGATCTGCTCGACGAGGTCGGCCTGCAGGAGCTGCCGCCGCGACAGGTTGACGTTCATCGCCAGCGGCGGGTCGGAGGGGTAGTCCCGATGCCATTTCTTGATCTTTCCGCAGGCTTCGGAGAGCACCCAGCGGCCGATCGGCAGGATCAATCCCGTCTCCTCGGCCACCTGGATGAACTGGTCGGGCGGCACGAGGCCCCACACCGGGTGCAGCCAGCGCACCAGGGCCTCGAAGCAGGTCACCCGGCCGTCCACCAGGGACACGATCGGCTGGTAGTGGAGCCCAAAGCTCTTGTCCTGGACGGCGCGCCGCAGATCGCTCTCGAGCCTCAGGCGGTCCATCGCCTCCAGGTGGAGCGCCTCGTCGAAGATCTCGTGCCGCGACCTGCCCAGGGCCTTGGCCCGGTACATGGCGGCGTCGGCGTCGCGCAGCACGTCCTCCGGCCGGTCGTAGCCCGCGCTGCCGAACGCGATGCCGATGCTCGCGCTGACGTAGATCTCGTTGCCCTGGAGGTCGAGAGGCGCGGTCAGCCGTTCCTCCATCTGCCGCGTGATCCTCTCGACGTCCTCCAGATGCCGGACGTCGTCGAGCAGGATGGCGAACTCGTCGCCGCCGAGCCGCGCGACGGTGTCGCCCGCCCGGACGCAGTTCTCCAGCCTGCGGGCGATCGCCACGAGCGCCTGGTCGCCGACGAGGTGGCCGAGGCTGTCGTTGATCAGCTTGAACCGGTCGAAGTCGAGGAAGAGGACGGCGAAGTGGAAGTCCTGGCGCCGTTTCAGGCGGGCCAGCGAGACGCTCAGCCGGTCCAGGAAGAGGCTGCGGTTGGCGAGCCCCGTCAGGGCGTCGTGGAACGCGTCGTGGAGGAGCTGCCCCTCCGCCTTCTTGCGCTCCGTGACGTCGGTCTGGGAGCCGGCGATCCGCGTCGCCCGGCCGTCGCAGTCGCACAGGGAGATCCCCCGGGCGAGCATCCAGCGGTAGGTGCCGTCCCGGTGCCGCATGCGGTGCTCGTTCTCGAAGTGCGCGCCCGAGCCCGCCGAGTGCGTGCCGAGAGCTTCCTGGAGCTTCGGCAGGTCGTCGGGATGCACGCGCTCGAACCACTCGTGCGGGCTGGCGCTCAGCTCGGCCTCGCCGAACCCGAGCATCTCCTTCCAGCGCGGGGAAAGGTACAGCTCGTTGCGCGCCAGGTTCCAGTCCCACAAGCCGTCGCTCGCTCCCTGGGCCGCCAGGGCGTAGCGCTCCTCACTCTGGCGCAGGGCGGCCTCCACCCTGCGCCGCTCCTGGATCTCCTGCTCCAGCTCCCGGGTCCTCTCGTGGACCCGTCCTTCCAGACCCTTGTTCACGTCCACCAGGAAGCGAGAGGCCTTGAAGGCGGCGAAGCTGACGACCAGCGTCGACAGCACGAAGAAGAGGAGCTCCACCCGGTTGGTCCGGTCCGAGACCCGGCGCAGCTCGCCGCTGGCGTCGTGGACCCGCCTCCTCTCCTGCCGCTCCCAGGCCGGCAAGAGGCGGGTGAGAATGGCGATGCTCAACGGGTCCGAGCGCAGCGAGAGCTCCGCGATGGCCCTCTCGTTGTCCACTCCGAAGCTGCCGTAGGCCCGGAGCCAAGAGGCGCGGAGGCTCCGCCAGGCCAGGATGAACTGGCTGGCCGCCGGGGTCGCGCTCCCCGGGATCGCCCGCACCTGGTCGATCGCGGAGCCGATCCGCTCGAGCCGGGCCGCGAAGTCCATCTGGTCTTCCGGGTTCACCGGGCCCTGCCCGCCGAGGATCCCCGCCAGCAGGGCGATCTGCCGGTGGGTCTCGCTCAGGCGCTTCTCGATGGAGAGGATGAGAATCTGCCGCTCGATACCCCGCTGCAGCTCCGCGAGGCCCTCCCTGCGGGCTCGATCCCCCCAGTTGTGGACGGCGAGGTTGAGGGAAAAGAACACCAGGATCGCGACGAACGCCCCGAGGAGCCGCGCCTGCATGGTCATCGCAGGCCGTAGCCCCTCTCGCCGGGTTTCTTGCCGTCGATCCGGAGCACCTTCACTCCGGGCGGAATCTTGTTCGCCGGGACGAGCGCGATGGCCCCCGGGATCTCGCGCACGAGGCTCGCCGACATCTCGTTCGAGCTCGTGATCTTGGGAAGGACCGGCGCCGCGCCCTCGAACAGCTTGTTGACCAGGTACTGCTGGTACTGCGCCTCGCTGCGCCGTCCGTAGATCTTGTTCAGGAGGACCTTCCGCTCGGGAGAATTGCGGGGAGGCGTCAGCACCTGGATCGTCAGCCCGTCCGGCCAGACGAGACGCTCGCTCAGGAAGATCCGCCGCAGCTCCGGCAGGCTGAGCTCGTCGACGGGGACCTGCGCGTGGACGATGACCGCGATCGGGACCTTGGCGTCCGAGGCGGCCGGTCCGGCGAGCAACCCGATCCCGAGGAGAACGATCGGAAGGATCCACCGGCGGGCGGATCGGGCCTCCGGAATCGTGCGTCCCCGTGCAGCCAAGCGAGTCCCGTGGTCCGGTACCAGGATCTGAAGCCTCCTTGCCGGAGAAATCAAAAGATCCGGCTTCAGAGCAAAGGTTGCAAAATTACGGCCAGCTTCCAAAGAAGCCAACTTATTGATTTATTTGAATTTCCACCTTGCAGGGGGAAGGTGGAGCTGCCGGAGTTGCTGATCCAGGGGAGGGAGGTTTGGAGGCGACGACCGGATTCGAACCGGTGGATAAGGGTTTTGCAGACCCTCGCCTTACCACTTGGCTACGTCGCCTTAAGACAGACAGGGCCGCATTCAGCGGCCCTTGGATCTTAGCAGAACGCGGAAGATGTCC
>DATLNC010000146.1:0-11944 GCA_035536935.1 Thermoanaerobaculia bacterium | reverse complement strand
GTGAGCGTTTCCGGAGCCCGGCCCGACGCCGAGGCCCTGACCGGCGCGGACGGGGCCTACCGCTTCCCCCGCGTCCAACCCGGCCGGCAGCGGCTCGAGGTGCGGCACGCGGATTTCGGCCTGGCCGTGGAGATGGTCGAGATGGCGGTACCGCGCACCCGCTTCGACGTGCGCATGCCGCGGGCCACGATCGTCCAGGGCCGGATCCTGGGGCGCGACGGCTCCCCGGTGGCCGCGCCTTCCCTCCAGGTGGACAAAGAGCCCGTCGAGGTCGACGCCGAGGGCCGTTTCCGGTTCAGCCTCTCGCCGGGGGAGCACGAGGTCCGGGCCGAGGCTCCGGACCGGGCCCCGGACGAGCGGCGGGTGACGGCCGCGGGCGATCCGATCGACCTGGACCTGGAACTGGGCCGGCCTGGCGCGATCGCGGGCCGCATTGAGGGCCTCGCCGACCGGCGGCTCGTGTCGCTGGGGCTTCAGGACGGTTCTCGGGAGTCCTTGGCCGAGGCGCGGGAATCCTCGGCCGAGGCGCGCGCGGACGACCAGGGCCGGTTCCAGTTGACCGGCGTGGCGGCGGGGACGTGGACGCTCGTCGCGACCGACAGCCTCGGCCGGACGATCGAGCGCCAGGTGCTGGTGGAAGAGGGCCGGGAGACCATGGTGCGGGAGCTGCTGCGCTTCCCGTCGCTCCCCGCGGTCCGCGGCCTCGTTCTCGATCCCGAAGGGCGGCCCATCCCGGGCGCGAGGCTGTCCTTCGAGCAGGAGCGGCTGCGGATCTGGGCGGCCACCGACATGCAGGGGAGGTTCACGACGGGCCTCACCAATGGGATCTGGACGCTGCGGGCCGAGCGGAACGGCTACGCCCCGGCCATGGCCATGGTCGTCGTGGAGGGCGGCGCTCCGGTCGACGTTCCGGAGCTGCGGCTCGCGCGGGGCGTGGCGCTCTCCGGCTCCATCGCCGGCCTGGCGCCCGGAGAGATTCCCTACGTCGAGGCCACGAGCGAGGACGGGGCCTGGGAGCGCGGCAACCTCGCCAAGGACGGCACCTACCGGATCCCCGATCTCGGGCCGGGGACCTGGATCGTCACGGTGAAGCTCGACAAGCGCGAGTCCTCCACCCAGGTGCGCATCCTGCCGCAGGACAACGTGGTGCGGGTCGACCTGACGCTCCCGGAGCCTGAGGTGCCTGCGCCGGGCGACTAGCTCCGCTAAGATTCCGACAGACGAGCATGCCGGAACCCACTGTCGCCTATCGCATCTGCCCCCTGTGCGAAGCCTGCTGCGGCTTGGCGGTCGAGCTGCGCGACGGCCGGGTGGCCGCCATCCATGGCGACCGGGAGGACGTCTTCAGCGCCGGCTATCTCTGCCCCAAGGGGGTAGCGCTCAAGGAGCTGCATGAGGATCCGGACCGGTTGCTCGCGCCGCTGGTGAAACGCGACGGCCGTTTCGCGGTGGCGAGCTGGGAGGAGGCCTTCGCCGAGATCGAGCGGCGTCTCCCGCCGATCCTCGCGCGCTCGGGGCGGGACGCGGCGGCGCTCGCGATCGGCAACCCGACCGTCCACAAGATGGGGCTGCTGTTGTACGTGACGCGGCTCGCCCGCGCTCTGGGTACGCGCAACGTGTTCAGCGCCTCCACCCTAGACCAGATGCCCAAGCAACTGTCCAGCGGGCTGATGTTCGGCCACTGGCTTTCGATTCCCGTGCCCGACATCGAGCGCTGCGATTTCCTGCTGATGCTCGGCGCCAATCCGCTGGCGTCCAACGGCAGTCTGTGGACGGTGCCCGGCTTCCGCGGCAAGGCCAGGGCGCTCCAGGCGCGCGGCGGCAGGCTGGTGGTGGTTGATCCGCGGCGCACGGAGACCGCGCGGCTCGCCGACCGGCATCTGTTCATCCGCCCGGGAAGCGATGTCTTCTTCCTTCTCGGCCTGGTGCACGTGCTGTTCGATGAGGGGCTGGTGCGCCTCGGAGCTCTCGCAGACCACGTGAACGGCGTCGAGGCGGTGCGCGAGGCCGTGCTGCCGTTCGCGCCCGAGCGTGTTGCGGACCGCTGCGGCATTGCGGCGGAGACGATCCGGGAGCTGGCCCGCACCCTGGCTGCCACGGAGAGGGCCGCCGTGTACGGGCGGCTGGGGACCTGCACACAGCGCTTCGGCTCGCTCACCAGCTGGCTAGTCGACGTGGTCAACGCGCTCACGGGCCATCTCGACGTACCCGGCGGCGCGATGTTCCCCAAGGCCGCCGCCTTCGCCGCCAATACGATGGGCTCTCCCGGCACCGGAAAGGGCGTGGAGACCGGGCGCCGCCGGAGCCGCGTCTCGAATGCGCCGGAGGTGTACGGCGAGCTGCCCATGACCTGCCTCGCGGAGGAGATCGAAACCCCGGGCGAGGGCCAGGTCCGGGCGCTGTTCACGGTCGCCGGCAATCCAGTGCTCTCGGCCCCCAACGGCCCTCGGCTGGCCGCGGCGCTGGAAACGCTGGAATTCATGGTCAGCGTGGACGTCTACGTCAACGAAACCACCCGCCACGCCGACGTGATCTTGCCGGGGCTGTTGCCGTTCGAGGAGTCGCATTACGACGTGGCGTTCCCCCAGTTCTCCTACCGCAACCACGCCCGCTACAGCTCGCCGGTGCTCGCGCCGCCGCCGGGCCGTCCCGCGGAATGGGAGATCCTGCTGAGGCTGGCGGCGGTCGCCGAAGGGAGGGGCGCCGGGGCCGACGTCCAGGCCCTGGATGACGAAATGGTGGCCGAGGACCTCCGCCGCCGCGCCGGCGCCCAGGCCGATTTCCTGTTGCAGGCCGTGGCGCAGTGGCACGGTCCCGAGCGGCTGCTCGACCTCGCGCTGCGCGGCGGCCCCTATGGCGACCAGTTCGGCCGCCGCCCGGATGGCCTGACGCTGGCCAAGCTCAAGGCCGCGCCGCACGGAATCGACCTCGGCCCGCTGGCGCCCCGCGTGCCGGAAGTCCTGCGCACTCCCTCGGGAAAGATCGAGCTCGCGCCCGCCTTGTTCCTCGAGGACCTGAAGCACGCCGAGGCGGACCTCGCTGCGCCCGCTCCCGATCTGGTGGTGATCGGACGCCGCGACCTGCGCTCGAACAACAGCTGGATGCACAACCTTCCGGTCCTGGCCAAGGGTCCGCGGCGGTGTACGGCGCTGGTCCATCCCGCGGACGCCGCCCGCTGCGGTGTGACCGATGCCGGCCTCGCGCGCCTGACCGGTGCCAGCGGCCACACGGTCGCGGTGGAGGTGAAGGTCAGCGACGAGGTCATGCCAGGCGTGATCTCCCTGCCGCACGGCTGGGGCCACGACCTTCCCGGGATTCGCCTGGAAGTCGCCGCCCTGCGGCCGGGCGCCAACCTCAACGCGCTGCTCGACGAGAACCTGCGCGATCCGCTCTCCGGCAATGCCGTCCTGAGCGGCGTGCCGGTGCGCCTGGAACCCGAAAACGCCTGATCAGGAGCCAGATCCCGCCGTGTCTACGGCAAGTTCTCCAGATCCGCGAGATCCTTGCTGCGCCCGCTTGCCCTCTTGTTGGCTTTCAAGTGCGCCAGGCTGATCACGTGAACCGGTGCGCTATCTATCTCGGCACGCACGCGGGATGAGTAGCAGCTGGCGAAGTCCACTCCCGGAATGGCGGTAAAGATCTCCAGGCGAATCGGGGGCACGCCCATCCTGACGATCTGGTCCTCCCGGAGAAACAAGTCCGCCGAGAGATTGGGCACGTCGAACCCGAACTCGCGCAGAACCCGCACCATCTTCTCCGCCGTCTCCGGGCTTCGCCCGATCCAGATGTCCATATCCACCGTGGCTCTGGGGTAGCCGTGGTAGCCGACCGCATAGCCGCCGACCAGGAGATACTCAACCTGGCTCTCGTTGAGCAACTGTAAGAACTCTTTGAAGTCGGGTGGTAGCCGGATCGTAGCCATAGAGGATCTGCCTCATCTGCTCCAGCGCTTCGAGTCGCTCCAGAGGGGACTTCTGTGCCCAGAAGCCCTTTTCGTCACTCTCCGCATAGAGTGGACGAACGGAGAAGACTTTGCGGTCCAAGCGAGGAAAGAAGTCCTGAGTGGCCATGACGTCAGTGTAGCACCGGGATTCAGGGCTCGTCAGGGAGTGAGGTCGGGCGGGGGAGGCCCCCCGCCACTCGGAAGTTTTCCTCAGACGCCAAGAGCGGCTAGGGACCGTTTGCAGGTGGAAAGAGACGGGCCAGGAACTCTTTGTCCTCTCGCAGGGCCTTGAGCTCCGGCCGCGCCTCCAGGGCCGCCCGGAACTGCTCTTCAAACTTGGGATCGGCCGCGCGGGCAGCCCGCAGCTCGTCGAGCGCGGCGTCCGGGTTGCCGTTGAGATACTCCAGGATGCCCAGATTCGCGTGTGTGCCCGGCAGGTTCGGTGCGTACCGCGCCGCCGTTCTCACCGCGGCGAGCGCGGCCTTGGGGTCACCCTTGCGCAACAGGCCGTCCGCGGCGCCGCGATAGAGGTACGCCAGATTCAGGTCGAGCAGCCGGCGCAGCTCCGTCAAGGGCTGCGGATGATCGGCGACGTCGAGGTAGACGTAGCGGTCGTTGTTGATGTTGCGCCCGCCCTGCTTGCGGACCACGAGGATCGAGGCCGACTGGCGGCCGCGGGAGTCGCCGCCCGCGTCGTCTCCCGCCTTCAAGGCGGCGAAGAGCTTCTCGGCCAGCTCGCCTTGCGTGGTCTCGAACGCCCGGCCCATCGCCTCCACGACCTGCGGCCCGGCGAGGATGTTGCCTTGCGCCGACCAGGTCTTGCCCTGCCGGTCGCCGGCCCATGCCACGGCCGTCTCTCCGGTATGGGCCGCGATATTGCCCTTCGCGTCGACGATCGCCACCTGGCGTCCGTCCTTGTTCGGGAAGGTGTCGTCGGCGAGCAGCCTGGCGAGGACCTGCTGTGCCGTGAGCCCCTGGCGCAGAAGGTCGATGGCCTGCTGTCCATAGCCGACGTTGACGTTCGCCTGCGTCGCCACCGCGCCCACGCCTGCCATCGCCCAAGGCACCACGGAGCCGACCGAGAAGTACCGCGAAGCGACCGCAACCCCCAAGTCGCCATTCGCGGGATCGATCGCCACGATGGAGAACGTGGCGACCGGCGGAGGCTCGAATCCAGGAGAGCCCGCCGAGAGCGGCATGGCGAGAGCCAGCAGACACAGCGTCAGGAGCCGTTTCATCGATCACCTCCCAGCTGAGCCCGGTAAAGGTCGATGAACGCGCGCGGCGAAAGCACTTCGGCTCCGCTCCGCGCTTCGTCGGGGTAATGCCTAGCATTTCCGGTGACGAGGCACTGAGCCCCACCTGCCAGGGCAACCTCCAGAAAAGGCTCGTCATCGGAGTCGGGCAGCCTGACCGCAAGAGGGCGGGCCGCGACGGGGATGCCACCTGCCCGGATCTCCTCCAGCAGGATCTCGACACGCTCGGGATCGAAGCTGAATTTCTTGCGCAGCAGGACTTCCTGATACTCGGCAAGGATCCGAGGGTCGTGACAGAGGATCAAGTCGCCGGAGGCCACCAAGCGCACGATCTGGCCGGAAGGACCAAAAGGCTGAAGCAGTCCGGACACGAGGACGTTCGTGTCCAGGACGATTTTCATCGGGCCTGCTGCCGGCGGGCGCGGCGGACGCTCGCGATCTCGTCGTCGATCTCCGCTGCGGTGATGGTTTCTTTACCCTTCTGAACCGATTGCCGCTGAATCTCCGATACCGCAGCGACGGCCCTCGACCTTCGAATCGCCGCCACGGTCTCCTCGAGGGTCTCTTCCGTCACCGCCGACAGGATGGCGATGGGCCGGCCATTGGAGGTAACGACCATCTCCCGTTCCTCCGTGAGGCCTTTCCAGACTTCGGCAGACTTGCTTCTCAGATCTCGGACGGAAAGGAACTTCATCGGGTAACCTCCTGTGCGAAGAAAGTGTACACGATCGTGACCCACGCAGCGCAGAATCCACGCCATGCCACAGAAGCCGAACTAGGATGAGGTAGCATTACGGCCTACTGCGGTCTGGGTCCCGCTCTGCGGCTACTACGGGAGACGGCCGGCCTGAAGCAGGCCCAGGTCGCCGAGCGCACCGGGGTTGCGCAGCGGCGCCGGTAGGGCTCGGTCGTGCGCTCAAGGAGGTGCGAGGGGAGCGGCCGGCCAAAACCTCGCGCGTCGATCCGGAGCTCATGGTGGCGGTCAAAGAAGCGCTGGCACAACTCGGCTACCGCAAGCCCGAAGCACCTGACCAGACCGAGCCATGATCTCGAGCACCAACGCCTGGAACCGCCTCCGCTACACCCTCTGGGCTCCGCTCTATGACTTCGTGGCCCGGTTTGGACGGCAACGCCGGCGCTCCATCGCGCTTCTCGGGCTGCAGCCGGGGGAGAGGGTGCTGCTGATCGGAGCAGGCACCGGCGCCGATCTGCCCCTGATTCCGGCGGGCGTCGCGGTCCTGGCGACGGACCTGACCCCGGCGATGCTCGACCGAGCCCGGCCGCGGGTCCGCCCCGGCATCGAGCTCCGGGTGATGGACGGGCAGGCTCTCGACCTGCCGAGCGCAAGCTTCGACGCCGTGATCCTCCACCTGATCCTGGCCGTGATCCCGGACCCCGCCGCCTGCCTGCGCGAAGCGGCCCGGGTGCTCGAGCCCGGAGGCCGGATCACGGTCTTCGACAAGTTCCTTCCGGATGGAGAGCGTCCCGCGCTGCCGCGAAGGCTCGCGAACGCCTTCACCCGGACGCTGTTCACCGACATCAACCGCCGGATGGGCGACATCCTGGAACGCTCCGGCGCGCCCTTGCGGATCGAGCACGACGAGCCGGCCTTCCTTGGCGGGGCTTTCCGGATCCTGCTGCTGCGTTCCACCCGCCCGCCTGCGGCGCTCTGACCCCGGGGCCTCCACCGTCCTGCTGGGATTTCCGCGCGCTTCGTCCCACTTAGCGATAGAACTCGAGCGCCGCGCCGGCTCGAAAACCTCGGAGGTACTCATGGAGAACGTTTCAGCCCAGACCCTGTACCAACTCTGTGCCGCCGTGGACGGCGAGCGCAAGGTTTCCCCCCCGCTCGGGTGGCTCCAGATCTGGGGCCACCTCCCGCCCGAAGGCCAGAAGCTGAGCGGCAACTATGCCGCCTGCTATCAGAAGTGGATCGAGATCGTCATCGTCCCCATCGGTCCCATCTTCGTCCCGATCCCCGTCTACGCCCTCGCGATCCAGGGCACGAAGGACGCGATGGAGATTCTCGAGGACTTCGAAGTCGCGCACCAAGTTCCCTTTCCCCCTGTCCCGAACGCCTATATTTCGAAAGGTTCGAGCGACGCGCTCGACGATGTGTTGCAGCTGCAGGACGACAAGACCGGGGTCGCGCTCCAGGAATTCCTTCCGACTCTTCCCGAGAACGCCTACCTGGTCGTGACCGGCCACAGCCTCGGCGGGAACCTGGCCTCCGTCATGGGACCCTGGATCGGGGCCAACGTGCCGAATTACGCTTCCCGCAACCCGCCGGAGCTCCCGCTGAACCTGCGCGTGGTGACCTTCGCGGCGCCCACGGCGGGGGACCAGGTCTTTGCCCAGTACCTCAACCGGCAAGAGACCTATCAGGCTCACTTCAACCTCAACGACGTCGTCCCCAACATGTGGGCGGAGACCGGCGAGCTGTCCATTGCGAACGTCAGGAAGCTGTTTCCCGCACCCGAGCTGACCCCGGCCCCGCCCGCGGTCCAGGCGCTCCTCGATACCATGCAGAGAATGATGGCCCAAAACAAGGTCAGCTATGCGCAGACGCGCGGGGAGAGGTTCGCCTACCCCTGCGCGACGCCGCCCGAGGACAAGACGGGCGAGTTGGAGCGCTGGCTCTGGGAGCTCAACTACCAGCACAACGACGCCTACAACGCCATGTTCCTCCCGCCCGAGGGCGGGACCCAGGAGGAGACCGGCCTGGCACCGGCGTCGGATCCGGGCAGCTACCGCGTCGAGCTCGTCGTCAACAACAACACCGGCGGCACGATCGAATGCACGGACACCTCCTGCGAGCTCTTCGACGTCCCGGGTTTCCAGCTCGGGATCGGCGCCACGATCCCGAACGGAGAGACCGGTACCTACCGCTCCACGACCAACAACCGCATCTTCGCGACTTTCGCCCCGGCTGGCAGTGGCAGTCCCGTGTGGCAGATGGGCATGACGTGTCCCAAGGCCTCGCACAACAGCGCCGACGGCAACTCGAACGCCGGCCTTCAGACGTACTCGCGCACCGGCACGCCGGTCACCTTCACCTACAACCCCGGTCAGCCGAACCAGGCCGACTGGAACCACGGGAACGAGAACGAAGGCGACACGGTGACCTACGGCGACTGCTGAACCCGGCGTGCGGGAGCAGGACATCAACCCGATTGGAGGTCGAAGAACTTATGAAAGCGTTTACATCCGGTGCTACAAACGTCGTCGAGACGTCGAATATCTACATCGTCAACAACCTGACCAATCCCCTCAGCGTGAGCACGAGCCCCTTGCCGTCGCTCAACTCGGATTACTGGGGCCAGGACGCGACGACCGTTCCGCAAGCGAACGGGCAAGGGACGCAAGTGACCTGGTTCAGCCGAAATCGTGGCATCACCAACGATGAAACCTGGACCTTCACGACCTCGTTTACGCTCGACGGCGTGCAGGTCAACCTCCAGGAGCAGGTCACGGGCACGCGCACGGGCAGCAACATGCTCCAGAACATGACGGGGGGTGGGAGCTCGTCCGGCTGGTGGGACAGCGGCTCCAAGTCGATCACGTTCACCGGGAACAGCGGCGCCGTCTACAACCTCTCGGCCGTTCAGAGCTCAGCGGGCTACCAGAACGTCACCTACACGATCTCGATGACATCGCCCGGATGGACAGCGATCCCGCCGGTGATGACGCAGATCACGACGATCGTGATGCTCATGCTGGAGAACCGCTCGCTCGACACCGTGCTCGGCTGGTTGTACCAGGGCGGCAAGCCCGCCTTCGTCTTTCCCCCCAACTCCTCGCCGACCTTCGACGGGATCCAGCCCGGCATGTCGAACAGCTGGCAGACCACGGCGTACTCCCCCCAATCCGGCACGGACAATTACAGCCAGCCCTGCCGCACGCCGCAGTTCGATCCGTACGAGCCCATGCCCGACGTGCTGAAACAGCTCTACGCCGACGCGAACGGCAACCTGCCGGACAGCTCCTACATCTGGGGGCTGACCCCGCCGATGACCGGCTTCGCCTGGGACTACTACGCCCCCTACGTCGATCAGCCCGGCCAGGTCATGGGGGCGTACTCCGCCTCGGACCTGCCGGTGTTCTACGGGCTCGCCCAGAGCTTCGCGGTCTCCGACCGCTGGTTCAGCTCGGTGCCGACGCAGACCTACCCGAACCGCGCGTTCTCGCTTTGCGGCACGTCCCTCGGCTGCGAGGTCAACTCCGAAGTCGACGGGAATACGTTCGCCAACACGCAGACGGTGTTCAACGCGCTCGGCAAGGCGGGCAAGACCTGGGGGTTGTACTGGCAGACGGAGCGCCCGGCGGCGTCGGGGGTGCCCGTGGGGACCGACATGCCGTACACGCAGTACTACTTCTCGATGCTCGACGCGGCGCAAAATGGCGCGGTGTACCCGATCGGGGATTTCAAGACCGCCCTCGAGAACGGCACTCTCCCGAACTTCTGCTACCTGGAGCCGTACTGGGGCGGCGGAGTCGGGGACCGCTTGAACAACGACGATTGGATCGGGATCCAGGGCAACGACTACCACCCGCCCGCGTGGGTCGGCCCCGCCGAGGCCGATCTCAACGAGCTCTACAACGCCCTGATCAACAGCCCGCAGTGGCCGAACATGCTCTTCATCATCACGTTCGACGAGCACGGCGGCACCTGGGACCACGTCCCGCCGACGACCACGGTGCCCCCGGACGGCAACGTGGGCGCGTCGGGCTTCCAGTTCAACCGGCTCGGCGTCAGGGTCCCGACCCTCCTCGTGTCGCCCTACATCCAGAGTGGGACGGTGTTCCGCTCGCCCGACCCGCAATCCGACTTCGACCACACGTCCTTCATCGCGACGTTCCTCAAGTGGGCGGGCATCGACCCGGCCTCGCCGGGCCTCGGCCTCGGCGCCCGTGTCGCCGTCGCCCCCACGTTCGAAGGAGTCCTGAGCACGACCCCGAGGACCGACAAGCCGGCCTTCACGGTTCCGCCCGACTACGCGACACAGGGCGGCGGCGTGGGGGCGATCAATTACGGGATGATCAATCACGGATCGGGGCTCGTGGACGTGCGCGAGTTCCGGCGAGCGCTCGACAACTCGCTGACCCCGGAAGAATTCCGCGTACGGCTCCAGGCGATGATGCTGAGGGCCGGCAAGGAGACACCCCGGGACGTCGACCCGGAAAAACCCAGGGAGTAACCTTCGGAATCTTCGACGAAGGACCCGAGGCGAGATCGAGCGCGCTGCTCGAAATCAAATCGGGTCCTTTGCCCTCGACCTTCGAATCGCCGGAGAGGTGAAGGACGTCCTTATGCTGACCTCGAGCGCCTGGAATTGGAAAACGCGCGCCGGGGGATGACATCGAGCCCGCCAAAACGCCGTCGAGCGCGCCCAAGATGAGATCGAGCGCGCTGAATTCCAATTTCACGGGCTCGAAGACAGCTCGGGCGCGCTGGATTCCATTTTGACGGGTACGAAATCAAAGCGAGCGCGCTGGATTTCAATCCGGCCGCGTCAAACTGGAGTTTGACGGCCCGGAAGTCCAATCGGGTGCACGGAATTCCAATCTGGCGCGCACGAAGTCTCGTCGGGCGGGTTGGAATCCAATCTGGCGGGCAGGAAGTCCCCTCGGGCGCGTCAAAATCCAATCTGGCGCGCAAGTAGCCTCGTCCGGCGCGCTGAAGCCCGGCCTCGAGCGCTCGAACTGTCTGCGCGTGCGCCAGGACTTATCTCCGGCGCGCCGAAACCTGTTTTCAGCCGCTGCAAGCCTGCCGCGATGCGTCAAGAGCCGTTCGTACGGGGAGCGGGACATCCTCGAGCGCGCTCGACCTGAGTCAATCTAGCCCAAGCTCGAGAAAAGGCGGGGCTCCCCCTGGGACCGCCGGCATCCTGCCGGCCCACACTCCAAAGCAGACAGACGCGCGGGTCACCCGTGCTTCCCGCCCGGTCCCATCCGTCCTCGCTACGCCCACTCCGGCCGCCCATCCAACATTCTGAGGAGGAACCGTGTCTTCAAGAGAAAGGAGGCCCAGGACGACCGACCTGGAGGCTGCCGTCCTGCAGCACGAGAGGACTCCCGGTTGCCAGACTTGCCGTGGCCACCTATCCTGTACCTGCAGGAGGCAGAGGCTCCGTGAATCAAGTTCTTTGAAAATTAAAGGCAAGGATCATGCCTGACAAAAGTCATGCCAACGGCAAAGACCGGTTTTGACGGGTAGGTAACAGCCGAGGCTGGAAGTCGCATGGAATCCGAGCTTTAGGTTGGAAAACGAGAGTCGCACGAGGGTACGAGCTGAGTTATGAAGAGGTCGGTTTCGGGAGGTAACAGAAACAGGCCAGTTAAGCGGCCCAGAATCAAAAGGTTGGAAAGGCTGCCCTCGGAATTGCCCTGATTAGTACGGTGGGATTGCGACGGCCCGGCTCCTCGGCAACTGCACCCGCCGAAAACAGCCCTCGGAATTGCCCTGATTAGTACGGTGGGATTGCGACAACGGCACCGTGGGTGCTGAAGGTGAAGGCAACCCGCAACCTCGGAATTGCCCTGATTAGTACGGCGGGATTGCGACTCGAACATCGGACAGACTACCTGTCCCTGGGTATCCGTGTAGCTCGGAATTGCCCTGATTAGTACGGTGGGATTGCGACTCCAGGGTGTTGGGTGCTCCATGCCGCCTCAGAAAATAGCTCGGAATTGCCCTGATTAGTACGGTGGGATTGCGACCTCTCGTGAAGGGAATTGATCTGTT
>DATLNC010000145.1:0-9071 GCA_035536935.1 Thermoanaerobaculia bacterium | reverse complement strand
TCGCCGGATTGGAGTTGACGAGGATCACGCGGTAGCCCTCGCGCCGCAGGACGCGGCAGGCTTGCGTGCCCGAGTAGTCGAACTCGCAGGCCTGACCGATGACGATCGGGCCGGAGCCAAGGACGAGGATGGAGCTGATATCTTTGCGCCGGGGCATGGTGGGGCGCAGCATAGCCGAACCCTAGCCCGGGGTTGAAACCCCAGGCTAGAAAAGTACAGCCCCCGTCCGGGGGCTGGCTGGCGCCTCCGGAGGAGGCGATACCCTTTTAGCCTGGGGGTTTCCCCAGGCTTGCTAAAATATTGCACACATGCTATACATGGGGAATTGCTGTCCGCAGTCGCATTACCGTTCACCGTGAAGTGGCTCATCAAGGGAGTGCAGCATGGGCAAGAGCCTCCTTATGGTCCTGTTTGTCGGCGTAGCTCTTTCCGCCGTTCCCGGGTTCGCCGCGGTCCCTCGATTCGACACCGCCGACGTGGTCCTGAGGTCCAACCAGGCCTTTGACTCGCGCTCGGGCACGAATCCCTTCACCTCCGTGACGCTCAGCGCCAAGGTGACCTCGCCCTCGGGCAAGATCTACACGGCGCGCGGCTTCTTCGACGGGGATGGCGCGGGGGGCCCTGCAGGCAACGTCTTCCGCATCCGCCTCTTCGCGGACGAGCAGGGCACCTGGACGTGGAGCACCACGAGCAACCGGGCGGAGCTCAACGGCAAGTCCGGCAGCTTCCTCTGCTCGGGCACGCTCCCGGGAGCCTTCGGAGAGGGGCCGATCATCGTCGATCCCGCCCGGCCGCGCACCTTCAAGTACCGCAACGGGCGGCCGGTCTACCTGATGGGCAAGTTCCTGGACCTCGAGGCCCCGGCGCCCATTCAGTTCTCCCACACCCTGTTCTCCGAGGAGATGGCCGACGGGGACCGCGAGGCGATGTTCGCGCGCCACACGGCCATGGGCTTGAACAAGATGAACGTCTACGTGGCGAACAAGGGGGACTATGAGCACGTCTCCACCACCCCCTGGGTCGGGACGGGGACCAGCAACGACAAGACCCGCTTCGATCTGAGCCGCTGGCATCTGTACGAGACCTGGGTGCGCCGGCTGCGCGACCAGGGCATGGCCGCGCAGCTCTGGTTCTTCGCCGACGACAGCGACTTCGGAAACCTGCCCGATGCCGACCGCAAGCGCTTGGTGGAGTACGGCATGGCCCGGTTGTCGGGCTACGCGAACACCATGTTCGTCCTCGCCCTGGAGTGGCAGGAGGGGTGGACCACGACCGAGGTCGACATGCACGCCGCCTTCCTCCAGGCCCAGAATCCCTGGGACCGGCTGGTCAGCGTGCACGGCGTAACAGGGGATTTCGAGTTCCCTGGCGAGCCGTGGGCCGATTACATGGACATCCAGGCCGGCAACGACTCTGACCACGGGCAGGTCCATACGACGGGCCTGCTGCACCGGGAGCTTGCGCAGAAGCCGCTCATCCAGGAGGAGCACGGGCTGGGCGAGGAGACCACCGCCCAGCGGCAGAATGTCTGGGCGGCCTTCACCGCTGGCGCCGCCTCGACCGGTACGGGCGCCTTCCTGAAGCCGCTGTCGCGGTTCGTCTCGACCGTGCGCTTCGAGCGGCTGGCTCCGTCGCTGCTCCGGGTCGCCTCGGGCGGCGCCTACGCGGCCGAGGACGCGGGGCGCTTCCTTGTCCTCTATCTCTACGACGGTGGCCCCGTCCTGCTCGATCTCCTGACCGTCGCGGGTCCGCTGAAGTCGGAGTGGTTCAATCCCCGGAAGGGGACGTTCTCGCCGGGGCCGACCCTCGCGGGCAACGGCCTCCGGACGGTGGCTCCGCCGGACGGCCAGGACTGGGTGATGACGCTGTCTGCCCCGCCGGCTCCCCCGGCGCCTTCCTCGTTCTACACGGTGACGCCCTGCCGGGTGCTCGACACCCGGAACGAGCCGGAGCCGTGGGTCTCGGCGGAGCGGCGGCGGGTGGCGCTCGGCGGGCGTTGCGGAGTGCCGGCCACGGCCCGGGCGGTCGCCGCCAACGTGACCGCGATCGCCGCCACGGGCGCAGGGCACCTCACCTTCTGGCCCGTGGGTGGGCCGCAGCCGATGGCCTCAGTCGTCAACTACTCCGCGGGACAGACCCGGGCGTCCGCCGCGATCCTCCCGCTGGCCGACGATGCCACCCTTCTCGCCCAGCCTTCGGGCGGCACGGTGGACCTGATCCTCGACGTCACCGGCTACTTCGAGTAGCCGATCGATCGCTCCCCCGCTGGCACGCGGATGGCATGTCTTGAAGACAGCCCTGTAAGGGTATGGGAGCCTTCTTATATGGATAAAGCCAATGTCGAGCGGATTCACCTCCTTCTCAAGCGCCACGAGCAGATGATGGAGGAGAAGAGGCTCAATCCCGAGGAGTTTCTTCGTCAGAACGAGCAATTCCAGGAGGCGTTCGGCCGCGTCGCGCGGTCGACGATCGTCCCGATCCTCGAGGAGGTCAAGGACATCCTCGTGGGCAAGGTCGAATCGGCGTCGATCTTTCACAAGCGGACCGCTGCCGGGCTGCGCGTAAAACTGGACCGCTGGGAGGATTTCGAGCGCTCGGTGCTGTTCTTCGGCGATGCCTCCACGCAGACCGTGCGGGTGACGCACGAGGGCGTGGGCTTCGGGCTTCTCAGCAAGAAGCTCGGCCTCCAGCACGTGAAGCCCGAGCTGATCGAGGAGGAAGCCATGAAGTTCCTGCGGCGCCTTTTCGGACAGGAGCAGCTCCGCCAGCCCATGCACCTGCCGGATCCCTCCGACCGCCGCAGAGCGTTGGGCTCGCCCACCGCGGTGCGGGGCGACTACCAGTTGGTCCGTCTGTAGGAAGAACCAGGGGGAGGGGCTCGCCCCCTCCCCTTTTCAACTCAGCTCTGCAGACATGCCCTAGCGCTTCGCCTCGTACCAGCTCGGCCCCCAGCCGACGTCCACCACCAGCGGTACCTGGAACTGCGCCACGCCCTCCATCTCCTGCTTGACCAGGGCAGCAACAGCCTCGACGCTGCCCTCCGGGACCTCGAGGACCAGCTCGTCGTGCACGGTCAGCAGCAGGCGGGCGTCAGGATGCTCCTTCTTCAGACGCCGGTCGGTGGCGATCATGGCCAGCTTCAGGAGATCGGCCGCGGTCCCCTGGATGCGGGCGTTGATGGCCATGCGGCGGGCGTTCTCGCGCAGGTTCCGGTTCTTGCTCTGGATGTCCGGCAGCCAGCGCACCCTCCCGTAGAGGGTCTCGACCTTGCCCTCCTTCTCGGCGCTCTTCTGCGTCTCCTCCACGTAGGTGCGGACACCGGCGTAACGGTCCAGGTAGGCCTTGATGAAGACCTCGGCCTCCCGCGACGGGATGCTCAGCGCCTGGCCAAGGCCGAAGGCGCTCATGCCGTAGAGGATGCCGAAGTTGATCGTCTTGGCGGCCCGGCGCTGCTCCGAGGTCACCAGCTCCGGGGAGACGCTGAAGACCACGGCCGCGGTCGAACGATGGATGTCCTCTCCCGCGGCAAAGGCGCGGATCAGCTCCTGCTCCTGGGCGATGTGGGCGAGGATGCGCAGCTCGATCTGGCTGTAGTCGGCCACCAGCAGGACATGGCCCGGAGCGGCCACGAAGGCCTTCCGGATGCGCTGCCCCAGCTCAGTGCGGATCGGGATGTTCTGCAGGTTCGGATTGGTGGAGGACAGCCGCCCCGTGGCCGCCACCGCCTGGTTGAAGCGGGTGTGGATGCGGCCATCGAGAGCGACGAGGAGCGGCAGCGCGTCCACATAGGTGGACTTGAGCTTGCTCAGCTCCCGGTAACGGAGCAGCAACTGGGCGATGGGATAGCCCCGGCCCGCGAGATCCTCCAGGGTCTCCGCACCCGTCGAGTAGCTCTTGGTCTTCTGGGTGCGCTTGAGCACCGGCAGGCCCATCTTCTCGAACAGGATGGTACCGAGCTGCTGGGGAGAGCCCAGGTTGAACCGCTCGCCTGCCTGCCGGTAGATCTCCTCTTCGAGTTGGGCGAGCTCGGTGCCCAGCTCCTCGGACATCGCCCCCAGATAGCCCGGGTCCAGGAGGATGCCGGCTTCCTCCATTCCCAGGAGCACGGGCAGGAGCGGAGCCTCGATCCCGGAGTAGACCCGGGCCAGCGGAGCGTCCTCCGGGGTTCCCAGCTCCTTCCGCATGGCCGCGGTCATGCGGCGGGCGAAGGTCACGCGCTCGCAGGCATAGGCAGCCAGGCGCGAATCGCCCTGCGGCGGCTCCTGCCCCTTGTCCCAGCCGGCTTCTTTCGCGGTCAACGGCTTGCAGCTCAGGCGCTCCAGGGCCAGCTCGTCCAGGGTGTGGCCGTGGACCGAGGGCTTGAGCAGGTAGGAGACGAGCATGGCGTCGAAGAGCTGCGCGCGGCTGTTCAGGCCCTCGGGCGAGAGGCGCAGGACCTCCTTGAGATTGTGCCCGGAGAGGCGGATGCCGGGATCGGAGATCCACCGGGTCAGGGTGGCGACGGCCGCGTGGCGCATGCCCTCGCGGCGGAGGTCGGCGACGAGCACCGATCCCTCTTCCTCTCCTTCCTCGAACCCGTGCCCGACGGCGAGACCGAGCGCCCGCTCCTCTCCCAGGACGGCGACGAAGATCTCCTTCCCTCCTTCTCCCATCTTGGCGGTCAGCTCCTGCCACGACCCGGACGCGGGAGCCTCCTCCACCGGCGGCAGCTCCCGGCCGGGGAGCGAAGCCGTGGACTTCAGCTCCTCGACCAGGGAGAAGAACTCCAGCTCGGTGAAGAGCTTGCGCAGGGCGTCGGGGTCGGGCGGCTCGAGCCGGAGGGCCTGAGGATCGAACGCGATCTCCAGGTCGGTGTGGATCGTCGACAGCTCCTTGGAGAGGAGAGCCTGCTCCCGGTGCTGCTGGAGACCCTCGCGGTACGCCTTGCGCGAGATTTCGGCGGCGCGCTCGAGGAGAGTCTCCAGGGAGCCGTGCTCCTGGATGAGCGCTTTGGCCCCCTTCTCGCCGATGCCGGGCACGCCGGGGATGTTGTCGATCGAGTCCCCCATCAGGGCCAGGACGTCAGCCACCTTGTTCGGGGGAACGCCGAAGTCCTCCTCCACGTCCTTGGGGCCGTACAGCTTGGTGCGGCCCGTGTGGTAGAGGGAGACGTGCGGCTCCACGAGCTGCATGAGGTCCTTGTCGGCAGAGACCAGCACCACGTCGTAGCCGGCCTCGGCGGCGCGGCAGGCGAGGGAGCCGAGGACGTCGTCGGCCTCGTAGCCCTGGAGCTCCAGGATGGGGATGCGGTAGGCCTCCATGACACGGCGGATCCAGGGCATCTGGCTCTGGAGGTCCTCGGGCATGGGGGTACGGTTGGCCTTGTACTCTTCGTACTTCTCGCTGCGGAAGGTCTTGCCCACGTCGAGGGCCACGCCGAGGAGGTCCGGCTTGTCCTCGCGCAGGAGCTTGCGCAGCATGGTCACGAAGCCGTAGACGGCGTTGGTCGGCTCCCCTCGCGAGTTGGAGAGGTTCCGGATGGCATAGAAGGCGCGGAAGATGTTCGAGTAGCCGTCGATCAGGTAGAGTCGCGGGCGTTCAGTCTCCATGGCGGCGACATTCTATGCCCCCTGCACCCGAACATTCGCCTGGCATGGGACTGGCACCGATTCCGGATGGGAGAAAGGAGAGCGCGACATGGAGGGAATGAGCCTGATTGCGTGGATCGTGCTGGGACTGCTGGCCGGAGGCATCGCCAAGATACTGATGCCGGGGAGGGACCCCGGCGGCTGCATCATGACCATCATCATTGGCGTCGTGGGAGCGCTGCTCGGCGGATGGCTGTCGACGCTCCTGGGGTTCGGCGGGCTGGGAGGGGGCCTGGACTGGCGCAACCTGGTCATCGCCGTTTTGGGATCCTTCGTCCTGCTGGCCATCTGGCGGATGCTGCGGGGCGGCAGCCGGAGGAGGTAGGAGGAGCACTCCTGCTCATGAGGTGCTAAGATGCACGCGTTATAGGAGGCTTGCCATGAAACATGGTTTCCGCATTTCGGCCTCGATCATCCCCGCCCTCCTCCTGGGCGCCTCCCTGTTCATGGGTTGCGCCCAGAAGCCCAAGACACTCCAGGTCACGTACTACTACAAGCCGGGCTGTACGGATTGCAGTCATGCGCAGACGGACGTGGCGTCGCTGGAGAAGGAGTTCCCGGGTAAGGTCACGGTCGAGAGCCTGGACGCCAACTCCCCGGAAGCGGCGGAGATGACGAAGAGGCTGGGATTCAAGGAGCACGGGCTGGTGATCCGATCGGCTCGAGGCGCAGTGCTGTGGAAGGCGACGGACCACAAGCTGCAGATGGACGAAGTTCGCGAGCAGTTGAAGAGCCATCTCGCGTATCAGGAAGCGAGCTAGCCCGCCGTCTCAACTCTCTTTGCGCGCCTGCCCGAGCAGATGTCCGGCTTCGGGCAGGATCAGTTTTTCCATTGCCAGTGAAACCGCCTTGGGCGAGCCCGGCAGGAGGAACACGACCCGGGAGCCGACCAGGCCGGCAGCCGCGCGGCTGAGCATCGCCGCGGAGCCCACCTGCTGGTAGGAGAGCATCCGGAACAGCTCGCCGAAGCCCTCGATCGGCCGTCGCAGGAGCGGACCGACGGCTTCGAGCGTGATGTCTCGCGGCGAGAAGCCGGTGCCCCCGGTCAGGACGATCACGTCCACCCCCTCCCGGGCCAGTTCCTGCTCCACCGCGCCGCGGATCGCGGCCACCTCGTCAGGGACCAGCACCGGGTCCCCCACCCGATGCCCGGCCTCGCGGGCCATCTCCGAGATGGTGCGTCCGCTCACGTCGTCGCCGGGGGTGCGGGTGTCGCTGACCGTGATCACGGCGAAGCCGAGGACGTGGGGCGAGGCACGGCGATGCTGCTCGACGGTGTTCATGATCGAAGGCTAGCAGAGAACCCCTCTCCCCCGGCACGGGGGAGAGGGGCAGGGGAGAGGGGAATGGGATCCATCACTGTCCGCTTCTGGGACGCGGCCGTTCCGCCACCGGACAGCCCGCGGGCCGCATCCTCCGCCCTCGCCAAGCTCAACTGACTCCATCTAAATATCTTCCGCCGTTTTGCAACCTCTGGCACGTCCGGTGCGTAGTAGGGGTCTCATGGACAAGCCAAGGACCGGATTCGCCGAGAAGCAACGTGTACGCAGGACGATCATGCTGGTGGGCGCCGTGGCGGCCATCATTCTCGTTACCTTGGGAATCCGCCAGATCGAGCCGGCGGCGCCTCCGGTGCGCCGCGAAACGCTCTGGATCGATAATGTGAAGCGCGGCGCCATGGTGCTCGAGGTGCGCGGTCCCGGAACGCTCGTTCCGGTCGACATCCGCGTGATCTCGGCGCCGGTCGAGGGGCGGGTCGAGAGGATTCCGGCCCTGCCTGGCGCGACCGTGCAGGCGGACACCGTGCTGATGGAGCTGACCGATCCCGAGGTGGAGCAGGCGGCCGTCGAGGCCGAATCGCAGCTCCGGGCGGCCGAGGCCGACTTCGAGGACCTGAAGGCCCAGCTCGAGAGCCAGCTCCTGAACCAGCAGGCCCAGGTCAGCGCGGCCAGCTCGGCCGCCGAAGAGGCCAAGCTCCAGTCGGAAGCCGACGAGGTCCTCGCCAAGGACGGCATCATCCCCGACATCAACCTCAAGCGGTCGCGCCTGCGCGCCACGCAGACGGGCAAGCAGAGCAAGATCGAGAGCCAGCGCTACAGCCAGAGCCAGAAGTCGAACCAGGCGCAGCTCGCGGCCCAGCGTGCCCGGGTCGACCAGATGCGGGCGCTCTACGGTCTGCGCCGTCGCCAGCTCGACTCGCTCAAGGTGCGCGCCGGCATCCCCGGCGTGCTGCAGGAGCTGCCGATGCAGGTGGGTCAGCGGGTCACCCCCGGCACCACCCTCGCCCGCGTGGCCCGCCCGGAGAACTTGAAAGCCGAGCTGCGCATCCCCGAGGGCCAGGCCCGCGACGTGGTCAGGGGCATGCAGGCTTCCATCGATACCCGCAACGGCGTCGTGCGCGGCCGCGTGTTCCGCGTCGCCCCGTCGGCCCAGGAGGGGAGCGTCATCGTGGACGTCGTCTTCGACGGGCCGCTCCCCAGGGGCGCCCGCCCCAACCTGTCCGTGGATGGCACCATCCAGCTCGACCGCCTGGACAACGTCCTCTACATCGGGCGCCCCGCCGTGGGCCAGAGCGGCGACAGCGTCCAGCTCTTCAAGCTGGTCAAGGGCACCGACGAGGCAGTGCGCGTGCCGGTGAAGCTGGGACGCAGCTCCGTCACCACCATGGAAATTGTGAGCGGCCTTGAAGTCGGCGACGAGGTGATCCTGTCGGACACGTCGGCGCAGGACGACTTCGACCGCATTCGACTTGAATGAAACCAACGGCCGCTGAATCGAGGAGGAATCATGAGCCCAGCCACCGACTCTCTGATCCATCTGGACGGGGTCACCAAAGTCTTCCTGACCGACGAGGTCGAGACGCACGCCCTCTCCGGCATCCACCTGGAGGTCCGGAACGGCGAGTACGTCTCGATCGCCGGCCCGTCGGGTTGCGGCAAGACCACCTTGCTGTCGATCCTCGGGCTGCTCGACACGCCCTCGGACGGCAAGTACATCCTGAACAACAAGGAGGTCTCCGACCTCTCGTTCTCCGAGCGGGCCCGCATCCGCAACCAGGAGATCGGCTTCATCTTCCAGGCGTTCAACCTGATCGGCGACCTGACGGTCTACGAGAACGTTGAGCTGCCGCTGACCTACCGCGGCATGGCCTCCAAGGAGCGCAAGGAGCGCGTGCAGGAAGCCTTGGAGCGGGTCGGCATGTCGCACCGCATGAAGCACTACCCCTCGCAGCTCTCCGGCGGTCAGCAGCAGCGCGTGGCCGTGGCCCGCGCCGTGGTCGGCAAGCCGTCGATCCTGCTCGCCGACGAGCCCACCGGCAACCTCGACTCGCGCAACAGCGAATCGGTCATGGAGCTGCTGGAGGAGCTGCACAAGGACGGGGCCACGATCTGCATGGTCACCCACGACCCGCGCTTCGCCCGTTACGCCCAACGCTCGATCCAC
>DATLNC010000144.1:0-4503 GCA_035536935.1 Thermoanaerobaculia bacterium | reverse complement strand
CTCCGGCTTCGAAGACTTTCGCGGAGACCGGCGTGGCGTGGATCGGGGCGTCGACCTCGAGCTGGACTGGATAGAGAGCCTCGACGATCGTCTCCAGGTCGCGGCCCAACCGGACAGGACCGTCCAGCAGAACCATGAGGTCCAGATCGCTTCCCTCGCGGGCCTCGTTCCGCGCCTCGGATCCATAGAGGAGGACTCCCTGCAGGCGTCCCCGGAAGGCATCTTCCAGCCGGGTTCTGATCTGTTTCCGGATCTCTTGGCTCAGCAAGACGCTCCTCCGCTTCCAGCGCACAGCATATCAGTCAGCTCCCCGGAGCCTCCCGCACATACAGCGCCTCCCAATGCGGCCTCCCCCGCCGCACCTGGTGGATGCGGCCCATGCGCCTGAGCCGGCGGAGGACCACCGAGATCTGTCCGGCATCGACCGGCCGGCGCAGGCGGTCGCCGAAATGCCGGTTCACCTCCTCGCACAGGCTGACGGGACCGAAGCTCTCTCTTACCCCCTTGGACCCCAGAAGGAGATCGACCATCCTGCCCAGCCTGGGGCGGGAGGCGGGACCCAGATCGACCTCCTCGCTGCCCGCGGTGCGGATGACCGGCTCCTCGGCGAAGTCCAGGGCTTCGACGGCGGCGGCCCGGAAAGCCTCCAGCCGGCGCCGGATCTCCTCCAGCCGGGCCGCGTGCCCGCTCCGCTGCTCCTGGTGATGCCTCTCCTGGCTGGCGTGAAAGGACTCCCTCTCCTGGTGAAAGATGGCCTGCGCCTCCAGGTTCTCCAGGACGTCGGCGATCGAACGGTTCGTCTTCATCGAACGTCTCCTCCCGGCGCAGGACGGATTCGGCGCCGCGAAACGGGGTTTCCGTGCCGCGAATGCGGGCAATAGGCGGCACGCACCTCGCGGAGAACGACCTGTACGACAGAATTCGCGGCGCAGAGTACTCAATTCACAGTCTGAGCGCAAGCCGGCGCCGCAGATCCATCGCATTTCGCGGCACCGAGCGCGCAAGACGCGGCTCCAAGCTTGAGTTACGGCGCCTATTTCGCATCTGTCACGGCATACAGCTTTGATTTCGCGGCACGCAGAAAGGTCCATGCCGCGAAATGAACGAGGGGAGCCGCGACATTCCAGGGGCGGACGATCCCCTGACAGAATGTCGCGGCTCCCCCCTGGGGATTCACGGCAGGGAGATGACCGGCTAACATGGGGATCGGGGGACAATGAACGACGACTCCGAGCTGATCGCTTCCCTGCGCGAGAGCCAGGCTCTGCTCGCGGCCTCGCAGCGCATGGCCAAGGTCGGGAGCTGGGTCCTGGACCTGCTCGACACGAGCGACCTGCACCGCAACGCCCTGCGCTGGTCGGACGAGACCTACCGGATCTTCGGGTACGAGCCGAGGTCCGTCGAGGTGAGCAACGACCTCTTCTTCTCCCACGTCCACCCGGACGACCGGCTGCGCCTCCAGGAAACCGTAGCTGCCGCGCTGCGCGATGACATCCCCTATGAGATCGAGAACCGCATCGTCCTGCGCGACGGCACGGAGAAGGTCATCTACCAATGGGCCGAGATCGAGAGGGACTCCGAGGGGCGCCCCTGGCGCCTCCTGGGCTCGTGCCAGGACATCACCGAGCGCCGCCGGGCCGAAGAGGCCCTCCGCGCCAGCGAGGAGGCCCTGAAGGAGTCCGACCGGCGCAAGGACGAGTTCCTCGCGACCCTCGCCCACGAGCTGCGCAACCCGCTCAACCCGATCCGCAGCGCCGTGGAGGTGCTGCGGCTGCGGGGGCCGGACAGCCCCGATCTCCGCTGGGGCCGCGAGGTGATCGACCGCCAGGTCGACCACCTGACCCGGCTCATCGACGACCTCCTCGACGTCAGCCGCATCACCCGCAACAAGCTCGAGCTGCGCAAGCAGCAGGTCGACCTCGCCGAGATCCTGAACGGCGCCGTGGAGAGCAACCGCCCGCTGATCGACCGGAAGGGGCAGGAGCTCGCCGTGACCCTGCCGGCGGAGCCGGTCTTCCTGGAGGCCGACCTGGTCCGGCTGACGCAGGCCTTCATCAACCTGCTCGACAATGCCGCCAAGTACACGCCCGCCGGCGGGCGTATCGCGCTATCCGCAGAGCGGCAGGGCGCGGAAGTCGTGGTGTCGGTGAAGGACACCGGCATCGGCATCCCGCCCGGGAAGCTCGCCCACCTCTTCGACATGTTCTACCAGGTGGACCGCTCGCTGGAGCGCTCGCACGGCGGGCTCGGGATCGGCCTGACGCTGGTCAAGCGGCTGGTCGAGATGCACGGCGGTACGGTCGAGGCGCGGAGCCAGGGCCCGGACCTGGGCAGCGAGTTCATGGTCCGGCTGCCCGTCGTCGCCGCGGAGCCCGCGAGCGCCCGGGAACGGGAAGCGGCGGTCGAGGGAGCCCGGACGGCGGCCCGCCGCATCCTGGTCGTGGACGACAACCGCGACTCCGCGGAGAGCCTCGCCCTGCTGCTGCAGGTGACGGGCAACGAGGTGCGCACGGCCTTCGACGGGCTGGAGGCGGTCGAGGAGGCGGAGCGCTTCCGCCCCGACGTGGTGCTGCTCGACATCGGCATGCCGAAGCTGAACGGCTACGAGGCGGCCCGGCGCATCCGCGGCGAGCCCTGGGGCAAGGGCATGCTCCTGATCGCCCAGACCGGCTGGGGCCAGGAGGAGGACCGCCGCCGCAGCCAGGAAGCCGGCTTCGACGCCCATCTGACCAAGCCGGTGGATCACCTCAAGCTGATCAAGCTGCTGACGGGATCCTGAAGACCCCCTCCCCGACCCTCCCCCGCTGCGCGGGAGAGGGAGCCCCCGCCCGTCCGTGTCTGTCCGAGTTCGCCCCCACCCGGGAATGCCCGCCCCTCCCGGCGCGTTGTCCTCTCTGTCGGCTCCTCCTACCCGGCCTTGGCCCGGGCAAGGTATTCATCCGCAGCGACTTGCAGCAATCGGCCCGTTGACTTATAATCCAACGGCCAGCTTGCCCTGACCGGAAACGGTCGGTAAAGGAGTGGGCCCGTGCCCACTTTTTTTGTTGGGGCCGAGTGAGACTGAGAGACTGAAGGGACGACGACGAGAACGATGACGCAGACCACCAGCCGTATCGCCGAGCTCCAACCCGAGCTCGAGCAGATCGCCGCAGCCAACGGCTGCGAGCTGGTGCACGTCGAGCTCAAGGGCGGAGTCCTTCGCCTAATCCTCGACAAGCCGGAGGGCGTCACCCTCGCCGATTGCGAGGTGGTCGCCAAGCATTCGTCGGCCTACCTCGACGTGGCCGACTTCGGTAAGAGCCGGTACGTCCTGGAAGTCTCCTCTCCCGGCCTCGACCGGGAGCTGTACAAGCCGGCGGACGTCGAGCGGTTCATCGGCAAGCTCGCCCGCGTGGCGATCATCGATCCGGAGAACGGCAAGAAGAGGAGCGTGATCGGGCGCCTGCAGGAGATGCAGCCGGCGGTATCCGGCGGGGCACCCGGGGATGCAAAAGTGGTCGTGACCGACGACAAGACCGGCGAGCGGACCGAGGTCCTCTGGAAGGACATCCGGAACATTCGTCTCGAGATCGAGCTCTAGGGAAACAGGGAAGAAGAAGACATGGCTCAAGCACAGACGGCGGACATCAATTTCAACGAGATCCTGCGCCAGGTCGCTCGTGAGAAGGACATCGACATGGAGCGCTGGATCGCGGCGCTCGAGGATGCGATGGCCTCCGCGGCCAAGAAGCAGCACAGGATCAAGGAGCCCGTGCGCGCCCATCTCGACCGCGAGACCGGCAAGTTCGACGCCTTCATCGTCAAGAAGATCGTCGAGGAGGTCGAGGACCCCCTGGCCGAGTGGACGGTCGAGGAGGCCATTGACCACAAGGCCGACGCCAAGGTGGGCGACGAGATCCACTTCCCCATCTCCACGGACGGGCTCGGACGCATCGCCGCCCAGTCGGCCAAGCAGGTGCTCTACCAGCGCGTTCGGGAAGCCGAGCGCGAGAACGTCTACAACGAGTTCATCGACCGCGTGGGCGAGGTGCTCAACGGCACGGTCAAGCGCTTCGAGCGCGGCGACATCATCATCGACCTCGGCCGCACCGAGGCCGTCGTGCCGCGGCAGGAGCAGGCCCGCCACGAGCGCTACAGCCAGGGCGAGCGCATCCGCGCCGTGATCGTGGACGTGCACAAGCAGCCCAAGGGGCCGCAGATCGTGCTCTCGCGCACCGATCCGCGCCTGCTGGTCAAGCTGTTCGAGACCGAGGTGCCGGAGATCTACGACGGCACGGTGGTGATCAAGAACGCCGTGCGCGCGCCCGGCGAGCGGGCCAAGGTGGCCGTCTACAGCCGCGAGCGCGACGTCGACCCGGTCGGCGCCTGCGTCGGCATGAAGGGGTCGCGCGTGCAGTCGATCATCCGCGAGCTGCGCGGCGAGAAGATCGACATCATCGAGTACAGCGACGACCTGGTGACCTTCGCCCAGAGCGCCCTGGCGCCGGCCAAGATCACCCGCGT